>NZ_JAKRGA010000003.1:0-300000 GCF_022347785.1 Psychrobium sp. MM17-31 | reverse complement strand
TTGTCAATTGCATTTAAAATTTCGTTGGTGTTCGCTACCGAAGATTGTACGTATAACATCATGCCGGGATAGCGATTAATCGGCATATAGCTAGCGCCACAGACATAGCCCAATTGTTGATTGGTACGAATTTCAGAGAAAAATAACGGACTTAAGATCTGACTCGCTAAACTCCACAGCGCTACTTGTGAAGGGTTATTATCTTGCGACTGATAGTAGACGATGACGGCTGATTGGTCTTGAGTTTGTTCAAACTGACGCACTAAAGTCCCGCAGTTTGCCAAGGAGTGAACTTGACGCGGGATGGACGGCGCCGCCTCTGCAATAGCGTCAATTTGGCGGTGCAAACTTGCGCCAAATAGTTTTACTTCACGTGTTGGCCAATCACCTAATACAAAAGATTCTAAATGCACATGTTTAAACAGCGCAGATACAAATTGCTGAAGATCATCAAGCGTGATATTTGCCAACTCCTCGATTAATAGCGGGTGATCAAATTGGTGGGGCTGGAGTGTTGCACTGAGTCCTTTAAACAAACGATTTATCGGCTTAGCCTTGCGTTGGTCGCGCCAGCTTTTGGCTAACTGATATTTGATTTCTTCAAACCGCTGCGGCGTAAAATCACGCTCGCGGATTTTGGTGATAAGAATTTCAAAGAAAAGAAATAGCTTTGGTGTATAGCCGCTGACATGCATAGTCACGCCTGAAGCATGAGGATAAATGTCATAGTGCATTCCTGCTATTTCTGCTGGAAACGTCACTTGCGCCAGCGAGTCGTGGAGCATTTCAATGTAAAGCCGACACAAGACTTGTTTTTGCGGCGTATTGTCGACGATTGGCGAATCAATTGCGGTATAAATATGGCCTTTGGGAACAGTGAATTCCGATTGCGGTAAGTGCCACAGCCTAAAGCCTGCTTCGTCGAGTAAAATCGATGGCTTGTCCTGTATTGTTTGTGGCGGTGTAAATGCTAAACGTTCAACCACAAAAGGATTAGGTTGCGGCAGTGCTAATTCGTTATCTATCGATGTTAATGTCCAGAGTTTTCGACGTTGTGATGAAATTGGCAGGATATCGTAAGGCGTGTCATACCATTTGGCAGTTTTAGTCGTGGCAAGTTGCGGGCAAACCATAACCAAACGAACCGTATCTGGGTTCATACTTGCAACTAAGCGATGAATCGCTTCTGGCTCAAAGCTATCCATGGCGTAGTCGCCATAGACGATATCTTGCTCTTCGTATTTGAACATGTTGATGGATAAATGACTGACTAAATCGACGGCTTTAGGCGGCTCTTGAAAATCAAACGCAACGTTCATGATGTTGTGTTTCTCGGTATAACGCCATGCGTCGATACCTTGCGTCTCGATCATTCTTAGCATTTGGAATACTAAGCCGATAATGCGATCCGTGCTTCGAGCACCAAGTTCGGTGAGTGCGATGTGGATGGCAAACTCTCGAAAATTGTATCCAGATAGGCCTGTACCTGCGGACAAGTTATTTGCTAATCCTGCTTTCTTTAAGCTTGATAGTAAACTGCCTTCGCCCTCGTGACCAATGAGAAATGCGAGATAGGAGAGGGGTTTACAATAGTAATTAATATCATCAATATCTAGCTCAAAACTTAGGGTGAGCTTCTTGGTGTCTTTGGTCGGAACGACGTTGATTTGGACGCTGTATTGCTCGTTGAGATAAAGAGGGACATCGTCAAAATCACAAGTGAGTTGTCTATTGGTTATTTGCGAAAAATATTGACGACAACTTTTCTCAATTGTATCGAGTTCTTGATTGCACAATAAAACCAGCTTCATTTTAGAGGCGCAATATTGCGTATGGTAGAAGTCGCGCAATACTTGCTCTAAATCCTCGCCACTACCGGCCAAGGTTTCGTTATTTCCCACGGAAAATTGACTGTAAGGGTGAGCAGCGTTAACCGTTTCTTTTAAAACGGCGCTGAGTCTACGTGAATCGTCTTGATATTTGAGCTGAAATTCAGAGTTTACCGCGGCGCGCTCTTTTGCAATCATCTCGCCGCATAACTTGGGTGCGATAAAAAAATCACTGAAACGATCAAGTGCGTTAATAAAATAGTCGCTGTCGATGGCGAAATAGAAATTGGTAAACTCGCTACCAGTCCATGCGTTGTGCTCACCGCCGTGTTGTTTAATGTAGCGCTGATATTCACTAGGGTCGGGATATTTGTCTGTCCCTAAGAACATCATGTGCTCAAGCAGGTGCGCGAGACCTTCGCGATCAGAAGGATCGTTAAAGTGACCAACGTTAACGGCAAGGGATGCGGCAGATTTAGTTGCATCAGGCTGACTAATTAGTAAGGCTGATAAACCATTTTCAAGGGTAATATGACGATATAACTTTTTGTCGTTGGCTGAAGTGATCAAGGATTTTCCTTACTAATTCAATACATGAATACTTGTCGCCGAGACACCCTCGGAAAATCAGCATAGCAAATAATTTAACGCGTTAATACGAATAAATGAGAATGATTTGTATATAAGACAAATGTATGAGTGAGGATGAACACAAATCACTCGGATCCTAGACTTTTGCCCAATTGTCTAAATCTGCTTGTCAATCACAATATTTATGTAGTCAGGCAGTTATACTCACTTTAAACCGATTAACATGAAGACTATGTTGAATTTTGCTGTTTCACTATTGTCTATAAAACTCGACCAACGCCGCTTATTAAGGAACCGATGAATGAAGTTGTATATTATGCGCCACGGACAGGCTCAGATCACAGCGTCTTCTGACTCAGCCCGCCAATTAACCCCGCAAGGGCATCAAGAAACAGAGATCATGGCCAAGTGGCTACGATCTAACGAACAAGGGTTCGACTTGACTTTTGTGAGCCCTTACGTGAGAGCGAAGCAAACCTTTGACAATGTTATTAATGAATTTGTGATGCCCGAGCATCATTATGAGTTAGATGAATTAACGCCTGATTCGAATCCACAGATGTGTGGCGATGCATTGCTTGCCTATTGTGCTCAACACAAAGCCAATAGCGCGTTGGTTGTTTCTCATTTACCGTTAGTGGGACTATTGGTAAACGATTTGTGTCGCGGCGACTTGGTACCGGCCTTCGCGACGTCTTCAATTGCATGTCTTGATATTGATTTAGAGAGCTGGCAGGGCAATCTACTGTGGCACAAAACTGTTAATCAAGTATTGATGGGGGCTTAATGGAAACCTTGGGCGTTTATCAGCTAACGCCCTAGTCAAGCTTGGTGAAATCGTCTGGCTCGATATCTAGCAAAACGATTAATGCACCTTGGCCACCCCATTCAAGTGGTGCCTGATGAAACGCCAGTAGCTCTGGGTATTGCGCAATCCAATAGGGCGTGCGGGATTTAAGCGTTCCACCACTGACTCCGTGAACGATGACGCAGCATTGGATTTGCTTCTTTTTACACTCTTTAAACAGCGCCAAAATTTCCATTTTCGCTTCATTTTGATTTAAGCCGTGCAAATCGAGGATCAACTCTGGCGTGTAATCGCCACGACGCAGTTTTTTCAATTCGTATTTTTCTACATCGTCGCGACAGTAGCGCATGGGGCCTTCGTCACTTAAATGAGGTACATAGCCATCTGAAAAATAAAATTCCGCCTGTTTTTGCTGTTGTTTGTCTTTGTGGCCTTTAACGCGTACGGATTTTGGTTGACGCAAGTTTACTTTATCTTGGGTCAACGGTTTGACGTTACCTTCACCTAGAAGGTCCGCCATCGAGAATGGATTTTCGTCGTTCATTTACTAATCAATTGCAGTGCTTTATTTCAAAGTACGTATTTTAAATGCTTTTTTGCGCTATGAACAAGGTTCATATTCACAAAGTAGTGAGATACAATGCCAGCCAATATAGGGCTTAATCGCCATTAGTTATGCATTTTAGGAGCGATAAGCTTGGAATCATTTAAGCTAGATCAGCAACATATTAAAGAGGCTGTCAACGAACTATTAACGCTTGGCGACATGCTGCGTTGGGGCACCACGGTGTTTAATCAAAGTGGCGTATTTTACGGCCATGGTAGTGATAATGCTTGGGATGAAGCAGTAACACTAGCAACTCACGTATTGGCGCTGCCGATTGACAGCAAAGACAGCATTTTGGACTCTCGTTTGTTAACCAGAGAGCGCGTTGCCATCGCTGAAGCCTTTGCCATTCGCGTTAACGATCGCGTACCGACGGCATACATTACTAATCACGCTTGGTTTGCTGGGCTGCAGTTTTACGTCGATGATCGCGTATTAGTGCCGCGCTCTCCGATTGCTCAAATGATTCAGACTAACTTTGAGCCTTGGTTAGATGGCCATAGTGTTCATCGCGCGCTTGATCTCTGTACTGGAAGTGCTTGTATTGCACTTGCTATGGCCCATCAATTCGAATCAGCAGAAGTTGATGCAATCGATATCTCGCATGATGCGTTAGACGTTGCCAACATCAATATTTTTGAACATGGCATGGAAGAGCGAGTTATTCCTATTCAATCTGATTTGATGAATGAAGTGCTACGTGAAAAATATGATTTGATTGTCTCTAATCCTCCATACGTAGACCAAGAGGATATGGACTCACTACCACAAGAGTTTATACACGAGCCTGAGCTCGGTCTCGCGGCCGGATGGGATGGCTTAGATTTGGTTAAGCGCATTTTAGTTGATGCGCTTGGCTGCTTAAACGACGGCGGTATCCTTGTGGTCGAAGTAGGTAACTCTCAAGTTCATATGGAGCAGCAATTCCCTGAAGTTGATTTTGACTGGGTGGAATTTGCACAAGGCGGGCACGGCGTGTTTGTGTTAACCAAGGCACAATTACAACAGCATCACGAATTATTTAAAGCAGCATTAGCGGCTACGATTTAAACAAGGAATTTTCATGTCAGGTAATACTATTGGTAAGTTGTTTTCTATCACGACATTTGGCGAAAGTCATGGTTTGGCACTTGGCTGTACCGTAGACGGTTGTCCTCCGGGATTAGAAATTACGGAAACAGATCTTCAAGTCGATTTAGATCGTCGTAAACCAGGTACATCAAAATTCACTACACCACGCCGTGAAGCGGATGAAGTTAAGATTTTATCAGGTGTGTTTGAAGGTAAAACAACTGGCACGCCAATCGGTTTATTGATTGAAAATGGCGATCAGCGCTCTAAAGATTACGGCGAAATAAAAAATCAATTCCGCCCTGGTCATGCAGACTACACCTATCAGCAGAAATACGGCATTCGCGATTATCGTGGCGGTGGTCGTTCGTCTGCGCGCGAAACTGCAATGCGCGTTGCTGGTGGTGCTATCGCTAAAAAATACCTCAAACAAGCCTACGGCATTGAAATTCGTGCTTACCTATCACAAATTGGCGATGTAGCGATTGAAAAGGTGGATTACGATCTCATTGAAACAAATCCATTCTTTTGCCCGGATGCCGACAAGCTAGAGCCGATGGAACAGTTGATCCGTGATTTGAAAAAACAAGGCGATTCAATTGGCGCTAAAGTCACTGTTGAAGCTATCAATGTGCCAGTTGGTCTTGGTGAGCCGATTTTCGACCGTCTAGACGCTGAAATCGCCCACTCATTGATGAGTATTAACGCAGTAAAAGGTGTTGAAATTGGTGATGGCTTTGAAGTGGTTAATCAAAAGGGCAGTGAGCACCGTGACGAGATGACTAAAGATGGTTTTACTTCGAACCATGCTGGCGGTGTGTTAGGCGGTATTTCAACAGGACAACCAATTGTCGCCCATATGGCACTAAAACCAACTTCGAGTATTACCACGCCGGGTCGCAGTGTCGATAAAACGGGTGCGGAAGTCGATTTAGTGACAAAAGGGCGTCATGATCCTTGCGTCGGTCTGCGCGCTGTGCCAATTGCCGAAGCCATGTTAGCGATTACGCTGATGGATCATTTATTACGTCATCGCGGTCAGAATTTCGATGTTCAATTGTCGACAACGGCTTACAAAATGGCAGATGACTCATAAGAGTCCTAAGTTGAGCACGATCCATTGAAAGACGGTTTTGATTACAATGATTTGATGAAGGTGTTTGATGACACCTTTTTACAAAGTCACCAAACACGCCTGATCAAAGGTGGCGATGAGCCAATTTACCTACCTAAAGACGATGAGGTGAACTACCACCGCATCGTTTTTGCGCGTGGCTATTTTGCTAGCGGCCTCCATGAAATTGCGCACTGGTTAGTGGCGGGTGAGGCAAGACGATTACTGGAAGATTATGGTTATTGGTATTGCCCTGATGGCCGCGATCAAGCAATGCAGATGGAATTTGAAAAAGTTGAAGTACACCCGCAAGCAATAGAATGGGCATTGTCATTAGCTTGTGGTCATCCTTTCCGCGTTAGCACCGACAATCTCAGTGGTTATCAGTCTGACCGTTATGCGTTTCAAGATAAGGTGTACAGTAAGCTATGTCAGTTAATTGAGGATGGATTTAATCCACGCACACAACGTTTACTCGCCGCTTTGCAGGCCTTTTATCATCAGCCTGAACTATCTGTTGACCATATCGGTTACCAACCTCACGTTAATCCTGTGGAAGAATAATTTATGAAATTTAAAATTGGTTTAATCGTCAACCCAGTTGCCGGTATGGGGGGGGCTGTTGCTTTGAAGGGCAGCGATGATGTGATTGATAAAGCATTGTCCCTTGGCGCTGAGCCAAAGGCTAACGATCGGGCAAAGCTAGCGTTATCAGTACTTAGTCCTTATAAAGACCAATTTGAAATTATTACAGCACCTGCGTTGATGGGGGAAAGTCTTTGTCAGACTTTAGGTTTTACGCATCAAGTTATTGGATTCGACGTTAACGATCAGCTAGACGGGCAATTGCAATCGTCGAAAGCGGATCATACCTTAGAGGCCGCAAAGCTAATCAAAGCACAAGGTGTCGACGTATTGGTATTTGCCGGTGGCGACGGAACGGCTCGCAACATATACAGTGCAGTAGGCGATGATTTTCCCGTGCTCGGCATTCCTGCTGGGGTTAAAATTCACTCTGGCGTGTATGCTATTACGCCAACTGCTGCTGGTAAGGTACTAGAACTAATGGTGACTAACCAGTTAGTGAGTGTGATGGAGCGAGACGTGATGGATATTGATGAGTCACTGTTTCGCGATGGCGTGGTAAAAGCGAAGCGATATGGGGAAATGCTTGTACCTGCAGAGCTTAGATATATGCAAGCCGTGAAAATGGGCGGTAAAGAATCTGATGAGCTGGTGCTTGCGGATATCGCTGCAGATGTCATGCGTCAAGTGGACGATGAATTAGTGATCATGGGCTCCGGTTCAACCACTGAATTTATTATGGAAGAAATGGGCCTTGATAATACACTGCTTGGTGTCGATGTGGTTCAAGACCAGTCATTAGTTGCATCGGATGTCAGTGCATCTCAGTTATTATCCTTAATTGAGCAACATGACGACGTTAAGTTAGTCGTCACGCTGATTGGCGGGCAAGGGCATGTCTTTGGCCGTGGTAATCAGCAGCTAAGTCCCGCTGTTATTCGTGCCATCGGTAAAGAAAATATTATTATTGTTGCGACAAAAACCAAATTACAGGCATTAGAACAACGTCCTCTTTTGGTTGATACAGGCGACAGTGAATTGGATAAGGCGTTAAGCGGTTTTGTGAAAGTGACAACGGGTTATAACGACTATGTCATGGTGCAAATGAGTAACCCCGACTAAATGGTCTAAATGAGTCATTTTATTACAAGCTAATTCATCTTAATTTTAAGATGTTACGAATGGAAAGAGATATGTTATTAACACAAACTGAAACTATCATTGAAAACTTCGTCGCCGAGATTTTAGAGAACGGTAACGACGATGCGCTATTTGCTAGTGGTTATTTGCAAGGGCATTTGGATCTTATCCTCCAAGGTTGTATCGATATCGATGATAATTTTGCAAACTTCATGACTAAAATGCAGGCGAGTCTAGACAGCGCGTTTGCTAAAAATGAACTTGCTCCCCATGATAAAACCCTAGTCGTAGATTGTTGGAACGATCTACAGACGGAGTTCCAACGCGTTTAGATCCTTTTTTAAACGAATTCTTGTTTTTGTATACAATATATCTTACTCTGGCTCTGTTTTAATTATAAATAGAGCCAACTATGAGCCAAGATATCACTTCTACTGAACCAGCTGCTAATGCTGGTACTCCCACAAATACCATTAAAAAGCTCGGATTTTTTGCCTCCATCGCATCCTTAAGCTATGTCTTCTGGATTGTTGGTGGCATGGAGTTAATCGAACGCGTCGCCTTTTATGGTGTTAAAACCGTCGCTGGTCTTTATGCCACAGATCCAGTATCTAAAGGCGGTCTTGGTGTCACCATGACCGATTTTGGTACTATCCTGATGGCTTGGGCACTGGTACAAGCCTTTGTTCCTGTATTTATCGGCGGTTTATCGGATCGAATTGGCTATAAAGAGACAATCGCACTATCCACAATCACCAAAATTGCTGCTTATTTATTGATGGCGTTTTTCCCAACGTATTGGGGCTTTATGGTAGGTGCCATTGTATTAGCACTCGGTACCGGTATTTTTAAACCGGGAATTCAAGGCACGCTTGTAAAAGCAACCAATCCGCAAAATTCCACCATGGCTTGGGGCATGTTTTATCAGATGGTAAACATCGGAGGTTGGGTTGGTCCATTGATTGCGGCGCAGTTACGGATTTTAGATTGGCAGAACGTATTCTATGCCTGTGCGGCAATTATTAGTTTGAACTTTGTTATGTTGCTGCTCTATAAAGAGCCTGGCAAAGAAGAGCGAGAAGCGCAATTAGCGGCTCAAACTGACAAGAAATCGTTATGGCGTGAATCTATCCAAGAATTCAAACAAGCACACCTTATCTACTACACCATTATTTTTTCAGGCTTCTGGTTTATGTTCATGGCGTTATTTGATGTATTGCCTGTTCATATCCGCGATTGGATCGATACCACAACCATTGTTGCTACGTTATTTGGTGAAGGTGGAACGGACTCTATCGCGTGGCGCTCTGTGCTAGGCATGGATAGCGATGGCATGACAATTTTACCTGAAGGCATGATGAACCTAAACTTTGGCATGATCATGTTGACCTGTTTTATTTTCGCCGCATTGGCACAACGTTTAGGCACTATGAACAGTTTAGTTGTTGGCACGTTTTTATGTAGTGGCGCTTTGTTTATTATTGGTGGCGTAAACGTCGCTTGGTTTTTAGTATTAGCGATTTTTGCGTTTAGTGTTGGTGAAATGTTAGCAAGTCCAACGTCGTATAAACTCATCGGTAATATCGCGCCGGATGACAAAAAGGCGATGTATTTAGGCTTTAAGGATTTACCTTTAGGTATTGGCTGGGTGGCAGAGAGTTATATCGGCCCAATGCTATATGACAAATACGCGGCAAAAGAAACGTTAGCAAAGGCGATGCTCAGTGAGAAGTATCAACAAACGTCAGAAGCATTAGCTGCGATCCCGGAAGGTGAGTATTTTATGCATCTCGTTGCAATGAGCGGTCAGACCGAACAACAGATGACGCAAATCCTTTATGAGCAAAATAATATTGGCGTGGTGTGGTTCGTGATGGGCGCCATTGGTATTGCCTCGGCATTCGGCTTGGTGATTTACAGCAAATGGATCATCAGTGCACGCAGTTCGCTTTCTAGTGAGCAAAAAGCGTTGGTTGACTAATGAACCATAAGTGAGCTTTTAGGCTACCTAACCAAGTTAGGTAGCCTTTTTGTTTTCTGAAACATAAGAATATGGTTTGTTTACGTTTGAAAATCATCGATAATCACCGCAAACGATTTTTAGAGTCTTACCTGTGCATTTATTAAACTTAGAATTATTCGGTAAACCATTAACCCTAGATGCGTCTATGGCTGGGTGGCAGCAATTATTTTGGGGCAATGATTGTGTTAGCCAAATCAGCGCATCAGAAGCGGCTGGCCAAGAGAAACTTAGCCATAAATTCGAGCTTACACACCAACTGCCATCGCAAGATGGCGAAGAGCCCATAGAGCACAAAATTGAAATAGCACTGGATAACGTTATTGAATGGCAGCCTTTTGGCCTTGAGTATCAACTTCATGTCGATGGTGAGACAGTTGCCAGCGGCACTCTCAATGAAAAAGATATTGAGCAGCGAGAGATTGTTGATGCGGGTCAAAGTAAACCAAAATTTAGCACCATTGGTTTGTTGGGATTAGGACTAAAGCTGTTTAAAAGCGCCAAGGTCATCAAAGTGCTGCTAGCGGCGGGTTCACTTGCTGCTTATAGCTGGCTATTTTCGTTTCAATTTGCGGTTGCGCTTATCCTTTGTTTGGTATTTCACGAATACGGCCACGTTAAAGCCATGAAGTATTTCGGTATGAAAACCAAGGGCTTTTATTTGATCCCATTTCTTGGCGGTATGGCGGTAACAGACGAGAAAATTAATACCCGTTGGCAAGATGTCTTTATTTCTATTATGGGGCCATTCTTCGGACTTATTTTATCCATCGCCTGTTTAATTGGTTATTGGATTACCGACATTGAAATTCTTGGCGGTCTTGCGGTATTTAATGCGCTGTTAAATCTGTTCCAATTATTACCTGTATTGCCACTTGATGGTGGTCACGTGCTGAAAAGCATCGCTTATTCCGTTAACTCGAAAGTAGGCTTGGCGATTTGTGTACTTGGCGCGGCACTAGGTGTTTATGTGAGTTATTACTTTGGTTTAGCGTTATTAGGTTTCTTATTAGCGCTCGGCTCGATTGAGATTTTCTTTGAGTACAAATATCGCCATAACACGCGCTTATTACCACTCGATAGATATGGTCAAATTGTATCAGCCATTTGGTATCTGATTACTGCTGGTGGTTTAGCCGCCATTATTTGGTTTATGGGCCAAAGTGCTAATGAGGCATTGGCACTGCCATTTAAAATCTTAGGCAGCTAATAAGCCCAATGAGATTAGCGCAATATATTGCCAAATGCGGCGCGTGTTCACGCCGCAATGCGTCGCGATTAATTGACGAGGGGCGTGTCGTTGTTGATGGCATGAAAGCTGGGCACCTAAGCTTTATTCGCGGCGGTGAAATGGTGTTGGTAGATGGCGAACTCATTAAAGAAGTTGATAAAGTGTATTATCTCTATAATAAGCCTGTCGGTATCGATTGTAATCTCGATGTTAATGATCCTGCGAGTTTAATTCATCATTTACCACCGCAAGAACAGCGCTTGTTTCCCGTTGGCAGGTTAGATAAGGATTCGTGCGGTTTATTATTGCTGACTAATGATGGAGAGCTTGCCAATAAATTACTATCACCAGCGTTTAAGAAGTCTAAGCGCTATATGGTTACTGTTGAAGTGTCACATGCTAATAAAGAAATGGGGCGCTTGGTGCTGGGTCATGACTTTATCGATGGCATGAATCAGCCTCTTAATATTAAAGGCAAATGGACAACGCCTTGTGAGATTAAGTTACTCGATACGCTGCTTTTTGAAATTACTTTAACCCAAGGATTAAATCGCCAAATTAGGCGAATGTGCGCCAATCAGGGCTTTAAAGTCGTTCATTTACAGCGCACTCACTTTGCGGGACTGGATCTGGGCGATTTAGCGCAAGGTGAATACCGACAGCTAGATGGGGCTCACTTCTTAACTTGATCCGTTATCCTAGTTGATTAGCCTTGCGGTATTTGCCGTTGTAATCAAAAATCTTTTCTTGGATCTTCCAGTAGTACTTTTGTTTTTTAGCGATCACGAAATCAGGCGTGGTAATACGCGGTGCCATGGCAATGGCTTGATTAAGATCCTTAAACTGCGTCGGTGTTGCGCCGTTATCAACTCGCTTAGAAAATTGATGGTTAAACGCCGCTAGTGCCTTAGGGTTGGCAAAGTTGTAATTTTCACTGAGTGTATGGCCGTCTTCATCATAGTAAATGACTTTAAGAGTATTTTCTTTGCCAGCCTCAAAACTCATGGCCTGACAGCGAATCACTTTGGAGTCTTTTAAACTAAGGGACTTTTTAAGGAGCTCATCGGGATCGATAATCGCGTGCTGACATTGCTGACAATTACGCGCCGCAATATCGTTTTGTGCGCCGCACTGGCTACATTCTTTAAAACGAAAGCGATAATCACAGCGAATGCGCTCGCCATCGATATCTTCAAACCCCATGCAGCGGCGGCCGTAGTGTTCAATAATATCGCCGTCATTGTCGACTTTACCCCAGAAGGTGTTGCCAAATTCGCACATTGGACAAGTCACCATCACGGCAACGCTATCTTTCGATGGTTTAGCGCTGCCAACTTCTGGGCTAAAGATATCAAAACCGCTATTGGCATAGTCGATAATCAAGCAATCATCTTTGTCATCGCAAAGGCGTAAGCCACGGCCGATAATTTGTTGAAACAAGCTTACCGATTGTGTTGGGCGCAGTAGGGCGATTAAATCCACATGCGGCGCGTCAAAGCCAGTCGTTAATACCGCTACGTTGACGAGATATTTAATGTGTTGCGACTTAAATTGATTGATTATCGCATCGCGCTCGTCGTTGGCGGTACTACCAAGTATGATGGCGCTGTGCTCAGCTTGGCCAAACTCGCCGAGATAACCCATGATCTCATCCGCGTGTTTGGTGGTAGCGGCGAAAATCATTACTCCTTTACGATCGGATGCTAAGGATACCACTTGTTCGATAATGGCTTTAGTCACCCGTTTATGACTCGCCAGTAGTGTATTAAGCGCTTTTTCAGGGTAAAAACCATTGCGAGTGGCTTGTAGCTCATCAAAGTCATAATGGGCAATGGCAGCATCAATCAGTTTTGGCGGTGAGAGATAGCCTTGTTTGATCATCAAGCCAAGCGGCATTTCATAAATGCAGTGCTTAAAGATAGCGTCGTCATCGCCGCGAGAAAATCCGTGGTAATGATCGCGATAGATCCATCCGCTGCCCATGCGATAGGGCGTTGCCGTTAAGCCAAGGACTTTGAGATCAGGATTGCGCTCGGTGAGATAGCTAATGATTTGCTGATATTGATTTTGCGTGTCTTTGCTATCATCCACTGCACCGATGCGATGACATTCGTCGATAATCACTAACGAGAAGTGCTCATCAAATTGCGCAAGGTTAGGAGCCACAGACTGAACGCTGCCAAAGGTTACTTGCGCTGATGATTCTTTTTGATTTAAGCCTGCTGAGAAAATACTCGCATTAAGGCCATAGCTCTGATATTTGCTGTGGTTTTGCTCAACCAGCTCTTTAACGTGGGCTAGAACAAGTATTTTATGGCGAGCTAATCGCGCTAATTCGCTAATCACCAAGCTCTTGCCACTACCGGTCGGCAGTACAATCACAGCTGAGTCGTTGGTGCGTCTAAAATGTTTAATAGTCGCTGCAACGGCTTGTTGCTGGTAGGGGCGAAGTTGATATTGCGTCATGGTTACGAATTAGCGTGTTTGTTTTTGGCTTCAATCCACTGTGCCATATATTTGGTGCTTTTGTGGTGGTGATGCTTAAGCATGCTGCCTGCAAAGTTATTAAGACGATGCTTATCTAAGTTAGCAATAGTTTGATTAACCTTGGTCATCAAAGTTTCACCAAGCGATTTTTTATCATAGAGCTTGCGAATAATGTCATCACCATTATCAACACTTTGTTGCCACACTGCTTGTTCTTGATAGAGCTTAACCGCCGCATCGGCGAAGGCTTGTGGCTCTTGCTCGATAAGGCCGTTCCACGGCAAGTTATCGTGCATAGCTTCACTACCGATAGTTGTAGTTACCGACGGTAATCCATTTAACATGGCATCGGCGAGTTTGCCTTTAATACCTGCACCAAAGCGCAGTGGCGCCAATAGCACGCGCGATTTAGCCATTTCGGCATGGGCATCCTCACACCAGCCTTTTATAAGAAATCCTTGTTTTTCATTGTGAAGCTGCGTTGCCTTAGGCGGTGGGTAGGCGCCGTAAATATTAAGTGTCGCCTTAGGGAGCTGTTTGCGAATTAGCGGCCAGATTTCTTGTTTAAGATACAGCACCGCGTCCCAGTTTGGCGCATGGCGAAAATTGCCTATCGACATAAAATCATGACGCTCATCAAAGCCTAAGCGAGGCGCGTTAAGTTTTTCTGGCTCAAGCATGAACGGAATGTGATGGAGTAGAGCCGTATCGACGCGGTAATGATCTCGTAATAGCGCAATCTCGTAAGTGGAGATAATTAATGAAAGATCACAACGTAAAATAGCGGCAATTTCACGTTTAGCAATATCTGATGATAAATCACCATCGGTTAGCTCTCGCCCAGCTTTATTAGCTTGATGTCGAGCATTGCGCAGAGAATGTAGATCCTCGGTATCTAAGATGGTGAGGGCATTGGGACATTGTTCTTCTACGCGCCAGCCAAATTGCTCTTCCATCATAAAGCGATCGTACATCACGATATCAGGAGCAAGTTCGCGCACAAAGCTATCAAAACTTTCGTTATTGAGCTCGATATTGACGGCGTTAACATCAAGAGCGGCTAAGTCAGCCATGTGATCGCTGAGCTGGGCTGGGCTTGCAAAGGTGATGGCGTAATCATGTGATTTAAATAACTCGATGAGTTCCATCATGCGGGTGCCTGCCGCCGATGATTGTGGCTCTGGCCAGACGTAGCCGATAATCAATAATTGTTTCATGGTGTACTTACAAACTGCGTTGATTACTGATGAGAAAACTCGGCTTTAGTTGCTTTAAGCGCTTTGATACCGCCGCCATTGTGTATTTTTGTAAAACCAGCTTTGCGAAGAAATTTAATTGCTTTGCCCGCACGATTACCGCTGCGGCAGTAAAGTACAATTTGTTGATCTTTAGCAACGCCTTGTTGCGTCAAGGTCTTAACAATTTTTTTATACGGGATATGTAAGGCGTTCAGTAAATGTGATTGTTGATATTCTTCATTGGTGCGTACATCGATAAGTAGCGCTTTATTATCGATTAGTTGCCATGCTATTTGCTCTCGGGTTTCGTGTTTATGGTCGTCACCGCCATGGGCAAAAATCGTGGAAGAAAATAATAAGCAAAGGCTTAGCACACAAAGGTTGCGTAATTTCATGAGTTATCTTGGATCGTTTAAAGAAACAGATTGTATCGGAAAACGATATGCCTGACAGCAATTTAACGCGTTATTTCAATCACAATCCTTGGTTTCGCACTTTAGGTACTGATAAACTGCAGGCAAGATTGTTTTAAAGGAAAATTAAGTGGAATTTTTATCAAACTATGGGCTATTTCTGGCTCAAGCTGTCACTATCGTCGTGGCGATTATTGTTGTGCTAGTGGCTATTGTTGCGTTGGGAAGCAAAGGCAAGGGCGGTGACAAAGGTCAATTGGAACTTATCAATATCTCGGAATCATTAGACGCGGTGGCAGACGATTTTCGTCAGACCATTTTGTCTAAAGATGAGTTAAAGAAACGGGCCAAGGACAAAAAGCAGCAAGCAAAAGAAAATAAAGACGAAGTAAAGCCAAATCTTTATGTTATCGACTTTAATGGCTCTATGGATGCCAGTCAGGTGGAAAGCTTGCGCCGTGAAATTACAGCCATTGTGCAATGCGCTGAAAAAGATGATGAAGTGCTGGTGCGTTTAGAAAGCCCGGGTGGAGTGGTTCATGGCTATGGCTTAGCAGCCAGTCAGCTTAAACGCATTACCAGTCGTGATATTTCATTAACCGTTGCCGTTGATAAAGTGGCGGCGAGCGGTGGTTATATGATGGCGTGTATCGCCGATAAAATAGTTGCCGCGCCTTTTGCCATTATCGGCTCTATTGGCGTAATTGCACAAATTCCAAACTTTAATAAAGTGCTTAAGAAAAACGATATCGACTTTGAGCAAGTTACTGCCGGACAATACAAGAGAACGTTAACGATGTTTGGTGAGAATACCGAGCAAGATCGTGAGAAATTTCAAAGCGAAATTGACGATGTGCATGGTTTATTTAAAGATCATGTGGCTAAGCATCGTCCAGCACTAGATATGGACAAAGTTGCAACAGGGGAGACTTGGTACGGTGAACAAGCTATAGATATCGGCTTAGTCGATGAGCTATCCACCAGTGATGATTGGCTATTAGAGCAAGTCAAAGATAAAACGGTTTATTTGGTGAAATATTCAGTGCCTAAAACCCTAACTCAAAAGCTAGGTAAAGCGGCTAGTGCTTCAATTGAAGAGAGTGTGACTAGCTTGTGGCAAAAAGCGAGTCAATGGCGTAGCTTTTAATTGGCATAAGCAATAAAAAAGGGATGCATTAGCATCCCTTTTTTGTATCAGTCATACGACAAGTTAACTTTCAGTTTTACGACCGACCCAAGGATCGTTATAAACTTCTGTGTCTAACTCTTTTTCAGTCTTTGCAACAATCACAGTTACCATACTATCGCCGGTTACATTTACTGCGGTACGTGTCATATCTAATAGACGGTCAACACCGATAATTAGCGCGATACCTTCTACAGGCAGGCCAACTTGCTGTAGTACCATCGCTAGCATAATAAGGCCAACGCCAGGAACACCTGCTGTACCAATTGAGGCTAACGTCGCGGTTAGGATTACCATTAGATAATCAGCAATGCTTAAATCGATACCGTAAACCTGCGCAATAAATACAGTCGCAACACCTTGCATAATTGCGGTGCCATCCATGTTAATCGTTGCGCCTAATGGAACGGTAAACGAGGCGATTGAGTTATCAACACCCATTTTCTTGGTGGTCGTTTCAAGCGTTACAGGAATAGTGGCATTAGAACTCGCCGTGCTAAATGCAAACAATGCTGTATCACGCATCTTACGAATAAAGATCACAGGGTTTAATCCCGTTAGGAATTTGAGGATCGTAGGATAGGTCACTAATGCATGTACTGCTAGTGCTAATAACACTACCAAGAAATACATGAACACTTTGCCGAAAGTGCTAGGTGAAATTTCACTGGCCAATTTAGCCATTAAGAAGAACACACCGTATGGTGCTAAATTCATAATGATATTCACGATTTTCATTACGACTTCATTAAGATCTTCAAATACTGATGCTACACGTTTACCAGCATCACCCGCTAACGTAATCGCAATACCAAACAATAAAGCGAAAACGATAATCTGCAGCATATTGCCTTCAGCCATGGCTTGAATTGGATTGCTCGGGATAATGTTAATAAGAACTTGCGATAGCGACGGTGCTTCTTTACCCGTAAAGCTAGCGCTACTTGCTAAAGCTTGTTCGGATGCGCCTGGAGAGATTAGCAGTGCTAATGCAATTGCTAAGGTGATAGCGATTGCTGTTGTCGTTAGATAGAGAGCAATTGATTTGCCACCTAAGCGCCCAAGCTTGCTTGGATCAGCTAATGAACAAGTACCACATACTAAAGAAATGAATACTAAAGGTACAACCAGCATTTTTAAGCTGTTAACAAACATCTTACCACCGGCGTGGAAGAGACCACCGACGATGTTATCTTGTACGAACTCTACGTCACCCATCCAAAATTGAATGGCAGCACCTACCAAGATGCCAAGACCCATACCGATGAGAATTTTCATCGTTAAGCCTAAAGGTTTTTTATTACTCATGGTAATCCTTAATTATTATTAGGTGCCTGATTTAATAATGATTTGCCAAACACAGACACTAGCAGCGGAGTCTAACAAAAGTTTATTTGATGCAAAAGCACAAATCGTTAAACCCTGTATATCCTAAACGCATAGCGACAACTGTATAAATAATCCCTTGAATTTTATCTAAAATCCTTTTGCATCTTATTGGTAAATTATCTAACATCAACAGTATTGCTTTAACTATTGTTGTATTTTCGGCAGGGAGAATGCCCAATGCGTCAGACCATTCATTATTTTTCAATTGCTTTCCTAGCGCTTTTACTCATTGCTTGTAGCGGTGGTAATAAACTATCAAATTCTTCTGATGGTGATGGCGACGGCGGCACAACCCCAACCCAGCCAACTTCTGTTGTTTCTTTAACAATGACGGATAATGATGGCAACAGCGTCACTAATGTTGACGGTAGCCAACCGCGGTGGTTAACGGCGACTTACACTGTTGACAATAAAGCGGTTGCCAATAAGAAAGTTGTATTTAGCCTTGATGGCGACATTGGTCAGTTATTAGTAACAAGTGCTCTAACCAATAGTGAAGGTGTCGCTAAGGTTGAGATATTTGCTGGTAATACTGTTGGCGCTGGCACAGCAACGGTAACCATCGATGACCTTACTGATTCACTCGACTTCTCGACTTCTAACCCAGTTGCGGTAATTGAACCTGTAAACCTTACCATTAAGCTGGTGGACGATAGTGGTGCATCTATTAAAAACGTCAGCAGTATTGAACCAGCTAAATTAGAAGCGACATTAACTCACAGTGGTTCACCTACCGCTGGCGTAAAAGTGACCTTCGCATTAGCTGATGATATTGGTGAACTAAAAACCACCAGTGCGCTAACTGATGATAACGGCATTGCATCTGTCCTGTTATATTCAGGCGCGCAAGATGGTGCGGGCACGGTGAGTGCTGCAGTAGGTGATGTTAATGCAAGCCTTGATTTTTCAGCATCAGTCGCAGCAGTCAATGTGGAAATGGGGGATCTAGTATTAACACCGACAAGTATTGGCCCTAATGGAACGGCATCGTTATCTGTTCCAATTAATGAGTCTGTTGCTGGTACGGTCAGTCCGTTAGCACAATCGGTAAATGTTCAGTTTTCTTCAGCATGTGTTACTGCAGGCAAAGCAGAAATCGCAAGTGAAGTAGCTACCGTAAACGGCGTAGCAACAGTAACCTATAAAGATAAAGGTTGTGGTGCGGTTGATAAAATCAATGTTACCTCAACTATTGGTCAAACAGTTTTAACCAAAAATGTTGATTTAACGGTCGGTGCTGCAGCACTACAAAGTATTCAGTTTACCGAAGTAACCTCTAATTTCATCGCCCTAAAAGGGACTGGTGGCGCAGAGCGCAGTGAGACTGCAACGGTAACATTTACCGTATTTGACGAATTAGGTGCGCCAGTATCTGATACTTTAGTTAACTTCGCTTTGACTACTAATGTTGGTGGTATTGAAATTCGTCCTGAAAGCCAAGCTAAAACAGACGCCAATGGTCGCGTGGACGTAATTGTTTCTTCTGGTTCTATTGCTGTTCCTGTTCGTGTTGTTGCTTCGTTAGATGCATTCCCAACGATTTCGACTGTTTCTGGTGCTTTATCCATTTCGACTGGTGTTGCTGACTATAATAGTTTCAGTGTTGCAGCTTCTAATTTAAATCCTGATGCTTGGGGAATCGATAACGTTGAGGTTGATATTACAGCGCGTCTTGCAGACCATTTTAATAACCCTGTTCCAGACGGTACTACAGTTCAATTTAGTACAGAGTACGGCGCTGTAGATTCAAACTGTTTAACTGAAAATGGTACTTGTACGGTGAAATGGCGCAGCCAAGCACCGCGAACACCTTCTCCTGCTTATCGTGATGCAAATGCAATCACCCGAACTATTGGTACCTCTCTGTGTTTAAATAGTGCAGGCGTTGATACTGGATTAAGTCAAGCAGGCTTGCCATGTTTTTATGGTAATACTAGAACGGAGAACCGTTTTGGTGGTTTAGGACAAGTTTACGGTAATCGAATAACTATTTTTGCTCATGTATTAGGTGAAGAATCATTTGCTGATTCAAATGGCTCAGGCCAGTTTAACGCTGGCGAAGCATTCACTGATTTACCAGAAGCATTCCGCGACGAAAATGAAGACGGTGTATTTGGTGGGCGATTAGCAAATGGTGATGTCGTTGCTGGGGCTTCAGACACGGGCGGTGTTTGTTATGGCTCGACCGCTGTTTGTTTTGAACCAGGCGGTGATAATGAAGAGTTTATCGATTTAAATAGTAATAACACCTTTGATCTAGGTAATAACAAATACAACGGTGTGTTGTGTAGTGTCGATGATGATGCCGCAGGGATTTGTTCACGAGAGCTAGTTTCTATTTCAAAGAATATCACTATTCTGCAGGCGGGTTCAGGCATTCAAGCTGGTCTCATTGAAGCGGGCTTGGATCGTGATAATCCAGCCAATTATGGCTTAGCTGTTGATATCAGTGGTGGTGCTAAAACGATTCATTTATACGCAGCAGGTGCATTTAATGGATTGCTTCCAAGTGGAACAACAATTACTTTCGACGCAGGTAATGGTGAAATCGTTGGACCGAGTGAATGTACGGTCGGCCAATCATCAGCTTATGCCATCAACCATTGTTCTGTTTCAGTGAAACCAGACGATGAAGCGAGTGCGGGAAGTTTAACCGCGACAATTGAAACACCTAGTGGTGTTGCAAGAACACTCTCGGTATCGGTGAGTGATTAAACCTTAATACTTACGGCGCCTAGTGCGCCGTTTTATTTTGTTTCTTTAACGAGCAATCGATTCAAGAAAAGTATGAATTTTCGGTTTTTCTGCTTATATTGCAAATAACATCTTGAATTCTTGTTTATTAGTCTCTATAAATTGAGCCAATACACATTCTCAATCCATCAATGGACATTTTTTTCTTATGGGAAGATCATTAGTAATAGTGGAATCGCCAGCTAAAGCGAAAACTATTAACAAATATTTAGGTAAAGACTTCATTGTAAAGTCATCAGTGGGTCACATTCGTGATTTACCCACTTCTGGTGCAGTAAAAAAGAATAAGTTTACTAAGACACCTGCTGAAGTTCGTAAAATGGCGCCTGAGGCCAAAGCTAAATATAAAGCTGCGCGTGATAAGCAGCAGCTCATTAACCGTATGGGTATCGATCCAGAAGGCGGTTGGGATGCCCATTACGAGATCCTACCCGGGAAAGAAAAAGTCGTTAGCGAGCTACAATCACTTGCCGAAAAAGCCGATTATGTTTATCTCGCATCGGATTTGGATAGAGAAGGGGAAGCAATCGCTTGGCACCTACGCGAAGTGATTGGTGGTGATGATAGTCGCTTTAAGCGCGTGGTGTTTAATGAAATCACTAAAAACGCGATTAGCGAAGCTTTCGACACACCAACTGAATTAAATATTGATGGTGTTAACGCCCAACAGGCTCGACGTTTCCTCGATCGTGTCGTGGGTTATATGGTGTCGCCACTGCTATGGAAAAAAGTAGCGCGTGGTTTATCTGCTGGCCGTGTTCAATCAGTAGCTGTGAAGCTTGTCGTTGAGCGCGAGCGCGAGATTAAAGCCTTTAACCCTGAAGAATTTTGGGATATGCACGCCCAGTTAACGACCGACGATACACAAGCGTTAACAATGAAAGTGACTAAGGTTGACGGTAAAACCTTTAAACCTGTCAATGAAACAGAATCTAATACAGCGCTAGCTGCATTAAAAGACGCGACTTATACGGTGAGCTCTCGCGAAGATAAACCAAGTCAATCGCGCCCATCAGCACCTTTTATTACTTCAACATTGCAGCAAGCAGCTAGTACGCGTTTAGGTTTTGGCGTTAAGAAAACCATGATGTTAGCCCAGCGACTTTATGAAGCCGGTTACATCACTTATATGCGTACCGATTCTACTAACTTAAGTAAAGATGCCATTGAAGCAGCGCGCGGGCATATTGAAAAAGAATACGGTAAATCTTATTTACCAGATTCACCTAATTACTACGGCAGTAAAGAGGGCGCGCAAGAGGCGCATGAGGCGATCCGTCCAAGTGATGTCACTCGCAGCGCAACATCGTTAACTAAAATGGAGCGCGATGCTGAGCGTTTATACGAGTTAATTTGGCGCCAATTCGTGGCTTGTCAAATGACACCTGCTAAATATGATGTGACAACGTTGAAAGTTGCTGCCGACAAATATGAGTTGAAAGCGACTGGTCGTATTATCAAGTTTGATGGTTGGACGCGCGTTCAGACTGCAGTTAAGCGTAAAGCTGAGGAAGATGTGAATCTTCCAGCAGTTAATGTAGGCAATACATTAAACCTTGAGAAGCTAGATCCTAAGCAACATTTTACTAAGCCGACAGCGCGTTTTAATGAAGCAAGTTTAGTAAAAGAGCTAGAAAAACGTGGTATCGGTCGTCCTTCTACATACGCCTCAATCATTTCTACTATTCAAGACCGCGGTTATGCGCGCGTTGAAAATCGTCGCTTCTTTGCAGAGAAGATGGGCGAGATAGTGACCGATCGTCTCAACGAAAATTTCACTGAGTTACTGTCATACGATTTCACCGCGCAAATGGAAGAAGAGCTCGACCAAATCGCTAACGGTGGAATGGACTGGAAAGAATCGCTGAATAATTTCTATCAAGGGTTCACTAAACAGCTTGATCAAGCGAATTTAGATCCAGAGCAAGGCGGTATGCGTCCTAATGACATGGTGCTAACCGACATCGACTGTCCGAGCTGTGAGCGCAAGATGGGTATTCGCACAGGAACAACAGGGGTATTCCTTGGTTGTTCTGGTTATGACTTACCGCCAAAAGAGCGTTGTAAAACAACCATCAATTTAACATCCGGTGATGATGTTGTAGCCGCTGATGACGACGAAGAAAATAAAGCGTTAATGCAACGTCGTCGTTGTAAAGTGTGTGACACTACTATGGATTCTTATCTTGTTGATGAAACTCGTAAGCTTCATGTTTGTGGTAATAACCCTGCGTGTAGTGGCACGGAGATAGAAGCTGGTACCTTTAAAATCAAAGGTTATGATGGTCCACTTATCGAATGTGACCGCTGTAGCCATGACATGGAACTTAAGAACGGTCGTTTTGGTAAGTACTTTGCTTGTACTAATGTCGACGAGTGTAAAAACACCCGTAAATTACTGAAAAATGGCGAAGTAGCGCCACCGAAGGAAGATCCAGTGCATTTACCAGAGCTGCCTTGTGACAAGAGTGATGCTTATTTTGTGCTGCGCGATGGTGCGTCAGGGATTTTCCTTGCTGCGCATACATTCCCGAAAGCACGTGAAACACGAGCACCACAGGTAGCTGAGTTACATCGCTTTAGAGATCGTATTTCACCGAAGTTTCACTACTTAGCGGATGCACCGCAAAAAGACAGCGAAGGAAATCTCGCTATCGTGCGTTACAGTCGTAAGAACAAATCACAGTACGTTATGACTGAGATTGAAAAGAAAGCGACTGGCTGGACCGCTACCTACGAAGACGGTAAATGGGTTGAGCATCAAAAAGTGAAACGCGCTGCCAAGAAAAAGTAGGGCGTTTCATAGAACCATAAAAAAACCGCTAATATTAGCGGTTTTTTTATGTGTTGAATCTAGTAATCAAAATAACAATAGAGCATTACCATTTCTTTTTAGGCTGGAATAAAATGTCTAAGTCGGTACTCGATTTCTCTTCTTGCTCTTTCTTAACACGTTCATCACGATCAATTTTAACTTGATTGAGCTGAGCTAACATTCCTTCAGCCTCTTCTAATTTAGAAGAAACAAAACCGTCGCCTTCAGAGTTTATGGCTTTAAGGGTTTTGATTGCTTTATCTAAGTATGTACGGGCTGAGCCTGATTGCTTAGCTTCCATCGCACCGCGCGCTCTCGAAATAATTGAATTGATGTTAATACGGATCTGCATTAAATCGGCACGTTTGATTTCATTACCAAAAACATCTGGATTAATTCGGCCGCGTTTGTGTTCACTGTTGATCAGACCCTTTAACTTCTTGATAAGCTGAACCATTTGCAGAATTTCACGGTCGTCATTGGGTAATCTAAAAGTGTCTAGGCCTTGAGATTGGAATGAATTGCCTATTGATTCTATCAATTGTTGACGGTCATTAACCTGTGCAGCAATAGTTCTGTCATTATTAATGGCTAGAATTGCCTTTTGTGTTTCTAAAATACGATTGTGCATGATGATCATTAATGCTTTTGTCACCGGGATATTGGTGATACGGCTTAGCAGATCTTCGGTTTCATCAATAGTCAGTGTTAAACGTGCTACTTCGGTGCGCTTTTCTGACTCGACGCGTTTGCGCTGTTGCTGCATGACGGTCATGACAATAACCATCAATACTAAGAAGCCTACGCCTGCAATAATATAAACTGTCATTAATGGTCCTTATAGTTATGGCAATACTATGGTAAAGGTGCTGCCACCTAATTTACCATCGTTTTGTAGGATAAGTTCGCCGTTGTCGCCGTAATTGTTGTGAGACAGGACAATGAGTTTTGAAAAGAGTAAGCCGATACCCATTCTTCCAAATTGTGACGCTAAATCGTTGATGGGGGCTGCTGCCGCTTCAATCATTTTTTCTGGATAACCTGAAGAGTCATCAGAGATAGCAATGTATAGCTTTTGGTCGAGGATTTTGACGTCTATATCAATGGCAGCCGTTGAATAGCGAATAGCGTTACTTAATACGTCATCAATAAGGTAAGCGATTAAGTCGCGGTCGAGGCACCAGTGAAGTTCATCTTCAACATTAATATTAATTTGGATGCCTTTACTTTGGGTGTAGAGATCGTTTTGGAATACAGCAGTTTCAATCACATCACTGACTAGCTCATCGGTTGAGTTAATCATCAATCTGTCTTCTTCAACATTATATAAGGCCATCAATTGCGTGAGATTGCCGTTGAGGCGCTGCACCTGATAATTGATGTCTGATAGTTCATCACCACTTAAAGTCTTGGTTGCTTGAGGTTGATTGGCAATGGTTTGTAATGACTGAAACATCAGAGTTAATGAGTTTCGCATGTCGTAGCTGATAGCCGATAAGATCTTCTTGTAATCTATATTGTTATTATCTGATTTACTCATAAATATGTCTTATAAAAAAAGGCGTTACACGCATGTGCTTCCTATCATACCGCTTGTTAATAGCAAAAATCTAGCGCAAACCGATAATGAAAACTATGAATCTCAAGACTGGGTTAAATTAACTGAGAATTTGTCTTGCTATATTCTGTTTATGATTTATATTTAGTCTTGTTATAACCAATTAGAATATAGTGAGCGCCATTGCTAACTGGGCGTTTAACCAGTTAGCCCAAAATCGAGAGTTTTACCCCATGAAGTTACAACAGTTAAAGTACATCGTTGAAGTCAACAACAATAATTTGAATGTATCTGCGACAGCAGAAAGTCTTTTTACATCGCAACCCGGTATTAGTAAACAGGTGCGAATGCTAGAAGACGAATTAGGTATTCAAATTTTTGGACGCAGCGGTAAACATTTAACTCATGTTACTAAAGCGGGTCAGGAGATTATTAACATCTCCAATGACATACTTTCTAAAGTAGAAAGCATTAAAGCAGTTGCTTATGAACATACCAAACCAGATCAAGGTGCGTTGAATATTGCGACAACCCATACACAAGCCCGTTACGCGCTTCCTGATGTCATTGGTAAGTTCATTAAACACTACCCAAAAGTATCACTGCATATGCATCAGGGTACACCAGCGCAGATCAGTGAAATGGCGATTAAAGGCGAGGCTGATTTTGCCATTGCCACTGAGTCTATGCATTATTATGAAGATTTGGTGATGCTGCCTTGTTATCACTGGGGGCGCAGTGTTGTAGTTAATCCAGATCATCCACTGGCTAAATTAAGCCGTGTGCGAGAGCTAGAGATCGAAGATATTGCTGCCTATCCATTAGTTACCTATGTCTTTGGTTTCCAAAATAAGTCTGACTTAGAGATAGCGTTTAATGAAGCTGGGCAAGATCCTAACGTTGTATTTACGGCGACTAGTGCCGATGTTTTAAAAACTTACGTCCGCCTAGGACTTGGGGTAGGTGTACTAGCTTCAATGGCTATTGATAAAGAGTTAGATAGAGATCTCGTCGCCATAGATGTAAATCATTTATTTGGTTACGCGACGACCAAAATTGGGTTTAGACGCGGGACATTCTTACGCAGTTACATGTATGATTTCATCGAAGAGTTTGCGCCACATTTAACCAAGAATTTAGTGTCTCAAGCAGCGAGTATGCGCGATCACGAGCAAGTTGAAGCCTTGTTTAAAGATATTAAACTGCCGATGCGTTAATCAACATCCAATAGGCTACAATAAAAAAGCGGCTTAACAGCCGCTTTTTTTGTTATTTTATTTGTTAGAAATTGAGAAATTAACACTCAACGATATTAACTGCCAAACCACCGCGTGCAGTTTCTTTGTATTTACTCTTCATATCGTTACCAGTATCCCACATGGTTTTGATAACTTTATCCAAGGATACTTTGTGTTGACCGTCACCGCGCATGGCGATACGCGATGCATTAATTGCTTTTACAGCCCCCATCGCGTTACGTTCGATACAAGGAACCTGTACCAAACCGCCTACGGGATCACAAGTTAAACCTAGGTTATGCTCCATACCAACTTCGGCCGCGTTTTCCACATTATCAATAGTGCCGCCCATGATTTCAGTTAAACCTGCTGCGGCCATTGAACAAGCAACGCCCACTTCACCTTGACAACCAACCTCAGCACCAGAAATAGAAGCATTTTTCTTGTATAGAATACCGATGGCAGCAGAAGTGAGTAAGTAACGCACTGCAATTTCATCATCAACAGGTTGAATGAACTTATCAAAATAACACAATACTGCTGGAATAATTCCCGCCGCGCCGTTAGTTGGCGCTGTTACTACTTGTCCACCAGCGGCGTTTTCTTCGTTAACGGCCATCGCAAAGAGGTTGACCCAATCGATTGCCGATAGAGGATCAACGTTACTGCCTTCTTCAACTTTTAAGCGGCGATGTAAACTAGCGGCTCGGCGGCGCAGTTTTAAACCGCCAGGTAAAATGCCTTCACGGCGACAGCCACGTTCAACAGAAGCTCGCATGGTGTGCCAAATACCTGCCAAACGCTCTGACACGTCTGCTTCCGGTGCCAATACGGTTTCATTGGCCATCATCAGGGCAGAAATACTAAGGCCATGCTTGTTACATTGGGCAAGTAATTCTTCAGAGGTGTTAAAAGGGTATTTTGCAATATTGGTATCTGACTTTTCTTTACTGAAGGTTTTCATTTCCTCTTCGTCGACAATAAAGCCGCCGCCGATAGAGTAGTACACCTTACTAAAGAGTAGATCGTCTCCGTTATAGGCAAATAGCTCCATCGCGTTAGCATGTAGAGGAAGGCTCTTACGGCGATGGAAAACAATGGCGTTTTTACGCGGGAAGTCTGTTTGATGACGACCGAGTAGGTTGATGGTTTCTTCTTTGTCGACTTGCTCTAAAAAGGTATCAATAATTTCTGGATCAATAGTTTCTGGCTCAAAACCAGCTAATCCGAGGATGACGGCTTTACCAGTGCCGTGGCCGATACCAGTTTGGCCTAGTGAACCGTATAACTCGGTTTTAACGTGGGTGGTATCGTCGAGATGATTTAGGCTTTCTAAATCCTGTGTAAATCTAAACGCTGCACGCATTGGACCAACGGTATGGGAACTCGATGGCCCTATGCCAATACTAAACATATCAAATACACTGATCATAACTTTCTCTGTTGCTCATCTATTATTATCTGACGTATCTTACACTAGCCATCAATGAGACCCAACAAAATAAGTATCTTTTTTTTCACATTTGAGGAAACGTTTCCAAAAGGAAACATCTGTTTAATATCGATTAATCGTGCATGACTTTACTTAAGTTTCTAATTTTTAAATATAAATTGGTTATGAGTTGATTTGCGTCACATCAACTTTTAGCTTTAAGCGCTGTCCTGGTTGTAAATACTTTTTAACATTTAAAGCATTCCATTTAACGACATCTTTTACTTTCAAATTAAATTTTTGGGCGATTCGGGCGATAGAGTCACCGTTTTTAACGCGATAAGTAATGGTACGAACAACTTTATTACCAGGCCCTGTCGATGTGTGTTTTCCATCCAGCCAGATTACTAATTTCTTGCCAAGGCGCAGATTATCAGTAGGTGCCATGCCATTCCATTTGGCAATACTGCGATGGCTTACCTTATATTTGCGCGCGATATCCCATAAGTTATCGCCTGATTGTACGATATGCGTCGTTTTTAACTGGCCGCGCTTTTTGTTCTGCGTCGCTGCTAATCGTGAATCAGCGGAAAGCTGATAATCGCTAAGGTTGTTCGCAGCGATCGGGATTAGTAGATGTTTACCCGCACGAATATTATTACCGCTTAAATTGTTGATTTGGCGTATGATAGATGCTGTCGTTTGATGACGTTGTGCTATCTGGCCAAGCGTGTCGCCATTTTTAATTTGGTAACGAGTCCAGTGTAAACGGTCTTTTTTAGGCGTCTTTGCCAATGCTTGTTTAAATGTCTCTGATTTGGCTAAGGGTAGTAGCAGTTTAACATCACCATTTGGTGGAGTCGCCCATCGATTAAACCCTGGGTTGAGTTTATAAAGAGCTTTTAATTCCATGTCGGCTAACTTAGCTGCTAGCGCAAGGTCAATTTGCGATCCTGTACTTACCTCTGCAACTTGTTGTGTGTTAGGTAACGTTGGCCAAACAAGGTTGTATTTTTTAGGATCGTCTAGCAACTTTGCCAAAGCAAGGAGTTTAGGCACATAGTCTCGCGTTTCAGCTGGTAGTTTCAACGACCAAAAATCGGTAGGCTTTCCGAGTTTTTTGTTTTTGCGAATAGCTCGACCGACACGACCTTCACCTGAGTTATAGGCGGCTAACGCATGTAACCAGTCGCCTTTAAAGTGCTTATGTAAAAACTGTAAGTAGTCTAAAGCCGCGTGGGTCGATGCAACAATGTCACGACGTCCGTCATACCACCAATTGCTTTTTAATCCGAAACGTTTGCCTGTATCGCCAATGATTTGCCACATCCCTGAGGCCGCGCCATGTGAATAGGCAAAAGGATCAAAAGCACTTTCCACAATCGGTAGTAGGGCGATCTCTAAAGGCATGTCGCGTCGCTCAACTTCTTCGACGATAAAGAACAAATACGGCGCCGCGCGGTTTGACATGCGTTGGATATATTTTGGATGTTTCTTGTACCAGTTTAATTGACTGGTTACCGCCTTTTTATCTTCGTGCGGTAGCGAAAACTGCATTTGGATTCTATACCACAGGTTTTCAACTTCTTGCGGGGTAGGTGCTTTGACAACAGCAATAGGGGCAACTTCTTCAACAACAATAGGTGCAGGTTGTTCCACAACGGGTTGAGCTGCAATTGGTTGGTGTTTTGGTGCCGTCGTAGACTGACAGCCCATTAATCCAGAAAAGAATAATGTGGGAAATACTAAATGCTTAACTTTGTTCAAAAGAAAATCCAAAAACAATAAAATCGCGCTATTGTATCGCAATGTCAGCAAAAGCTATAGCGCTAGAAAAGTTCAATAGACGCTATTTTGCTAAAAGGTATCTTTCCAGTGCCTTAACCATTTAAAGGTTTCACTAATATCGCCATTTATTGACAGTGATAAATCAAATTGTTGATTGAGTGAATCAATTAAAGTTGGATCATTAAGGCGCATAAAAGGATTGATGGCAAGTTCAGTGTTGATGTTACTTGGAATTGTTGGTAAGTCGCGCTCGCGTTGGTGATTACAATGAGCAATGTAGTCATCTAATTCGCTAGCTGTTGGTAAGACGGACTTTGCAAATTTTAAATTGCTTAAGGTGTATTCGTGAGCACAATAAACCTTGGTCGTTGTTGGCAACTGTGAAAGTTTTTTTAGTGATGATGAAAACATCGAGGGATCGCCTTCAAACATACGCCCACATCCTCCTGAAAACAGCGTATCACCGCAAAATAGTGAATGGTTATCACAATAAGCTATATGGCCGAGCGTGTGTCCCGGCACATCAAGCACTTTTAACGTTAAGCCAAGAGACTCAATGGTGATGACATCATCTTGTGATAGCGGTTGTTGCACGACTCTTTGTGCTTCCTTAGATGGGCCGTAAACCACAACATCGGGGAATCGCTCGGTGAGCGTTGGCACGCCACCGATGTGATCGTTGTGATGGTGGGTAATTAAAATCGCGGTAAGTTGCAGCTGATGTTGCTCTAAGAAACTGATAACTTCTTTTGCTGAGCCGGGATCAACGACAACACAGTGATTGTTATCCGTTTTAGTGATCGCCCAAATATAGTTGTCGTTGAAGGCCTTGATACCTTCAACTTGGTAGAGTGATGACATTGCTAATCCAATATTATTGTTTTGTTGTCGTGCACTATAACACGACCTTCAAGGTGCATTCTAAGGCCGTTAGAAAGAACGCGCTTTTCGACATCTTTCCCTAATCGCACCATGTCCTGTGGTGTCATGCGATGACTCACTCGTGCAACGTCTTGTTCAATGATTGGGCCTTCATCTAAGTCTTGCGTGACATAATGGCAGGTCGCGCCAATGAGTTTAACTCCACGGTTATAGGCTTGGTGATAAGGTTTAGCACCGACAAAAGACGGTAGAAAACTATGGTGAATATTAATGATTTGATGATGAAAGCGATCGCACATGTTACTGGGCAATATTTGCATGTAGCGCGCGAGCACCACTGTGTCGCTATCGTATTTATCAATCAGCTCAGTGATTTGATTAAAGTGAATCGATTTATCTCGTGTCACTGGTACATGGTGATAGGGAATACCGTACCATTTAACAAGTTCACTAAAATCTGGATGATTAGAAATAACGCATGAGATATCACAATCGAGATCGCCACTATGCCATTGATTGAGAATATCAACCAAACAGTGGGATTCTTTGCTGCACATTAGTATGACTTTATTTTTCACGCCGCTGTCGGTAATTGACCAGTCGAGATTTAGCTCCTTAGCAAGCGGCGTGAACTCTTGGCGAAATTGTTCTAGTGATAATGGAAAGGTGTCCGCAGCGATCTTATGGCGCATAAAAAACCAGTTATCTTGAACGTCAGTGTGATGGTTAGCTTCGGTGATTGACCCCTGATGCTTGGCAATGAATTGGCTTATTTTTGAAACGATCCCGATTTGATCGGGGCAGGAAATAACAAGGCGGTAGTGTCTGTTCATAATTACTTATTTAAAATGAGGATTAACAGACCCTAGCACAGGAGATTGGCGGTTATAAACGATTAAGGCATCATAATAGACCAAAGGGTTAGGGCAATTGGTAATATCTTAGCTTGTAATGGGATAAAAGCTGGGTAATGATAATTGCATGAAAAATGAACTGCGTGACCAATTACAGCTTTTCACCATCGAGAGTCCTTGCATTGGCATATGTGAGGTCAACAATCGCGGCTATTGTAAGGGATGTTTTCGAAGTCGCGATGAACGCTTTTATTGGCATCGATTGAGTGACGCTGACAAAAGTAAGGTTATTCGCCTCTGTCAGCGTCGTAAGCGCAGAAAGCAATCGCAAAGTAAAGGCGGTGATGATTCCCCATCACCAAACCTTTCCTTATTTTAATCAACCAGCGTTCGGGTTTATTAAATTACTTTTGTGCGTTGAGTGCTTGTCCGTTTGTTTCAATGCTGTCGTCAGACATTAGATATAAATAGACAGGCATAATTTCTAATGGTGTTTTTAGCGTTTTAGCATCTTCACCTGGATAAGCACGTGAGCGCATTTGGGTAGCAGTAGCGCCCGGGTTAATAGAATTAACGCGTACATTTGTACCACTCACTTCATCAGCAAGCGTTTCCATCATGCCTTCGGTGGCGAATTTAGAAATGGCGTACCCCCCCCAAAATGCGCGCCCTTTACGACCAACGCCGCTAGAGGTGAAAATAACAGAACTGTTTTTAGTTGCGCGTAAAAGTGGCAACAGGGCTTGCGTCATAATAAATGGCGCTTTGACATTAACTTGCATAATGTCGTCGAAACTATCTTCTTCAATTTCATCAAATGGTGAAAGTACCGTCAAAATTGAAGCGTTGTGCAAGACGCCATCTAAACGCCCGAACTGCTGTTCTATGGTATCAGCCATATCTAAGTAGTTTTGACGCGTTGCCCCTTTAAGATCAAGCGGAATAATTGCTGGCTGTGGGTAACCCGCATTGGTGATTTCATCATAAACTGCTTCTAATTTAGCGACGGTTTTTCCTAATAAAATAACAGTAGCGCCATGCTCAGCATAGCTTAGCGCCGCTTGGCGGCCGATACCGTCGCCAGCACCGGTAACAAGAATAACACGTTCGTGTAGGGCATTTTTTTGACAAGTAAAATCAAACATTAAGAGTTTCCTGATGATAGGTTTTAGAGCATTTTACCTAAATGAAATTCCAGCTTTAAACGCATGTTTTAAATATTTGGCTGAATTTGCAGCAAATTTTACTTAAATTAGTGCTTTAAAGGTGTAGATTATTGGCTTTCTTTAGGTTAAGTTGAGCCTAATCTGTAACAATTATCCAAAATTGCTCTCGAAATTTGGCGCTATTCTAGCAAGCTTATCGAGAGAATTAAAAATAATAACTAAAGGAAATGGAGAATTTTATGAAAAAGTTAATGCTTAGTGTGGCAGTTGCTAGTGCACTAGGGCTAACAGCTTGTGGTGGCGGTGATACCGTTGCTGAAATTAAAGAAGAAGTCATTGATAACGGTGGTCAACAACTACCACTTTCACGCATCGATTACGATCCTGCCAACGCGATAGTTCCCGTTCCTAACGATTTATTATTTAGTGGTACGACTGACGGCACTTTAAATATGCCAGGTGAAACTGTACCTGCGGGCGCTGCAATTAACTACTACGATCCATCAACAGCTATTGGCGCATTAGATGGTTGGTCAACTGTAGCACCAATGTCAATTAACGTAAAAATGGCACAAGGCGTTAGCTTAGAGCCAACAAGTGTGTCACAAGCTGGTGCGGTGCGTGTATTTGAAGCAACGCTAGGCGGTCCGTTATCTCCGGATGCTGAATGTACTACAGCGCCTTCAGTGAGTGCATGTAAGATTGGTGAAGAATTAACCTTTGGTGTTGATTTTGTTACCACAGTATCTGGCAGCCAAATTGTAATGGTGCCAATTAAGCCATTTAAAGCCAAACAAGGTTACTTAGTTGCAGTGACGAATCTAGTAACAGATTCTAACGGGAATGCACTTGCGCCGTCTTCTACTTATGAGTCTGTGCGTATCGATGTCAATACTAAACCTCTTCCTTTACCGAGTCAGTTAAGTCTTCAAACTTTAATTAATTCATATGAAAATGCACTAGATGGTGCTGGTGTAGATAAAGATTCTTTAGTGTATTCTGCTGGCTTTACGACGCAATCAACTAGCGATGTATTTGATGTGGCTAAGTTAGGTATGCTGGCGAGCGCGCCAGTGATTACGCCGTTTACATCGACAACATTCACTGCTGGTCAAATGCTTGTTGGTGCTGGTGCGGTTGATCCTAGTACACCTGCCGGTAAACAGGCATTTGATAGTGCAAGTCGCGCAATGATGTACAACGCAACATTGAATGCGCCACAATATCTGAAAACACCAACTGCAGCTGGCTGTAAGACAACGGCAGAGATGCCAACGCCAAACCCAGTTAATTGTCCAGAACTATTTAGTCGCTTTGAAGCGATGGGTGATAGTCCGATTACGGTAGTTGGTGCACTACAATCAGGTGTTCTTTCTGCTGAATCATTTGCAGCGCAATACGCTCCACAAGCACAAGCATTGGGTCGTGGTGCATTTGACAACAATCCAGCTAACCTTGTTGGTATGACGTTTACCGTTGAAGTTGAAGTGAATGGCCAAAAAGTCAATGTACCTTTAGATCAAGTACGCCATTTAACGAAATTTAATCCACTACCTAAAGTGCAGTCAGTCGCGCAAATTCCAATGTTAATTTCTGTGCCTAATGAAGCAGTAATTAATGCTGGTCGCGCAGCACGTGGCGAAGATCCAATTGAGATGCCTGCAGCAGGTTGGCCGGTAATGATTTACCAACACGGTATTACAACCACCAAAGAAACTTTATTGCCGTTTGCTGGCGCGATGGCGGAAGCGGGTATCGTTGTCGTTGCAATCGATCATCCATTGCACGGCGCTCGTGTTGGTCAAATGACGACACCACTAGGCGTGTTGCCAATTGGTGCTTCTGATACTAAAGTTGGCGAGCAAACAATTCCGGGTAATTCTACGACTTACCTAAACCTTGCAAGTTTGCTAACTGCACGTGATAACCTACGTCAATCAGAAATGGATTTGCTGGCCTTGCGTCTTGCACTTAATGCTAAAGCAAACGACCCTTCACTAAAGATTGATCCAACAAACGTTAGTTTCTACGGTCACTCGTTAGGCGCGATTACTGGTGTGAGCTTTGTAGCTAACGCTAACCGTCCGCTATCTATCGAAGTTCCAGGTAACCCTTACGGTATTAAAGCCGCGTCATTCCTAGCACCTGGCGGTGGTATTCCTGGCTTCTTATTAGAGTCTGGTTCATTCGGTGGTACAGTTAAAGATGGTTTAACTTCATCATCTACGTTCCAAGATCTGTTGGCAAGCACAGCTGCAGCACAAGGTATTACCGCAGATCAACTAGCTGCATTAAAAGAAGCCAATGCACCACAATATACAGCGTTAGTTGACGCTGTATATGGTCCATTCTCGGCGCAATTTGCTTTTGCAGCACAGACGGCGGTTGATGCAAGTGATCCGATTAACTACGGCAGTATGATTGCTGGCAACACTGATGCTATGCACGTGATGGAAGTTGTGGGCGATGGTGCTGATAATCTGCCTGACCAAGTTGTACCAAACCAAGCGAAAAATTCACCGCTGTCAGGTACCGAGCCGCTTGCTAAACTAATGGAGCTGATTTCAGTATCTGAAACCATGATGAATGCTGATGGTATGAAAGGTATCGTTCGCTTTACTGATGGTCATCATAGCTCTATCTTAACCAATGATGTGACGCGTGGCGGTACTACGGTTGAAGGTAACACTAAAGTTCTTTTAGAAATGCAAAGTGAATTAGCCACCTTTATCGGTAGTGGCGGTAAAGTCATCCCAGTGACTGATGCAACGGTTGTTAAGCAATAAATAACAACTGCACTCACAAAAATGCCGCTTGATAGCGGCATTTTTTATGGAATAGAGAAAGTCTAAGATAATTTTCGTTAAACGGTTTTAACTCTCGTCATCATTGCGCACACGTGGCTTACGCTTCATTGGGATATGGCCCACTTCAACACTATCAACAAACGACTTATCGAGCTTTTTCGCTTTCGCTTTAAGTGCGGGCTTATTACTAGCTTTCTTAATTGCTGATAATCTTTTTACAACTGGCTTACGCTTAGCTGGTGCTTTAGGTTTTAATCCTTTAAAACGCGCTTTTAAGCCTTCAATTGTGTCAAACTTAAACTTCGTTTTGAGTAATAATTGAATACGCTCGAAGCTTGCCCAATCTTTTTTACTCACCAAACTAATAGCTACGCCTGAGTTGCCAGCCCGGCCTGTACGACCGATACGATGGATATAGTCTTCAGGGTGTTTAGGTAAATCAAAGTTCACAACATGACTGACGTGTTTGATATCAAGACCACGTGCTGCGATATCTGTTGCCACCAGTACCTTGGTCACCGTACGCTTAAAATCGTCCATTACCTTATTACGTTGGGCTTGCGGTAAATCACCGTGCAATGCAGCCGTATTAACGCCTTGTTCACAAAGTAAGGCAGCTAAGCGATCAGAGTCTGCTTTAGTAGCTGTAAAGATAAGCATTTGCTCGAATTCGTCTTTACAAATCGCGCTTAACTGCGCTTGTTTGTGATCTAGGTGGTCACTTAACAAAATTCGCTGGCTAATGTTTTTGTGTTTATCGGTACTATGACCAATCTCGATGCGTTTCGCATCTTTTAGTACTTCAACACTGAGGGATTTAATAGCTTGGTCATCAATAGTTGCTGAAAACAGCATTGTTTGACGCTTGCGGTGATCGGCATTGTTGTTGATATGACGCAGGGCGGTAGCAAAGCCCAAATCTAACATGCGATCAGCTTCATCAAGGACCAATACTTCTAATGCGTGCAGCGCAATATGACGATGCTCTAAGTGATCTGCCATACGGCCAGGCGTGCCGATGATGATATCAGGCTCTTTACGCAAAACCTTTGCTTGTTCGTTAAAACTCTCACCACCAACAATGAGTGATGCTTTTAAATTTGTGCTGCCAGTGAGCTTTTTAAAATCTTGATAAACCTGAAATGCTAACTCGCGTGTTGGTGCCAAAATCAAGGCGCGAGGATCGCGCTTTGAAAATGCTTTTTGGCGTAAAAGTCGCTGCATGATCGGTAGCAAAAATGCGACGGTTTTTCCCGAACCAGTTTGTGAAGATGCAAGGATATCTTTACCGGCAATTGCAACGGGAATTGCTTCATTTTGGATCGGAGTAGGTTGGGCAAAACCGAGGTGTTCGATGGAAGCAGTTAGGCGTTTATCAAGCCCGAAATTTGAAAAAGACAATGGCAATCCAATAGCTGAAAAATAGTGGCGCTAGTATAAATGTAACCGAGTTTGAACACCAATAATTCTCTTCAATTATGCTAGCGAGCGCAGGAAAAAACAGGGCGAAAAGTGTGACAATATGGTAGAAGTTTCCACAGAGTTGGAAATAACCTAGGAAAATAAGAGTTTTTATTTTTATTGCGGGGTGTTTGGTTCGTAGTTGTGTAAAAGCCAATTTATATGGCTTTTTAGTTTCGTTGTAATGTGCTACATTTGTGATGTTAAAGGGTGTTTTGGAGTGTTTTTTGAATATTTCTGACAGAATTACAGAGCAATTAATCGCAAATTGCGACGATTCAATAAGTCGAATAAATGATTTAGCAATTAAAGGGTTTCACGTGCGCCTTGGCGTAAAGAAAATTGACGCCCCTCGTCTTGCTAGCTTCTATTTTTTTTATCGCATTGGTGGTAGAAATGGTCGACAGGTAAATTATTTTATTGGCAATAGTGAGAACATGGATGCTGGTTTAGCGAGGCGAATCGCATTGCAAATTCAGCCTCATGTTGAAGCGGGAAAAGACATCGCAAAAATGAAATTTGAGGCGGAAAAAGAGCAAGTTCGTCTCAAAGATTTTTGGCGTTATTTAGGTCGCGATTACATCAATGATCGTTACTCGCGCGGTGGTGAAATTTGCACGATGATCGAGAAGCATATTTTACCAGCGATCGGTAGCGTTCATTTAACAAAATTAAGTGAACGTATTATTGTTCTGCGAGTGGTCCATCCATTAATAGAACAAAATAAAAGCTCACTGGTTAAGTCCTTGATGAGTTATTTCAAGCAACTGCTGTTGTTTGCGGTACAAAAGGAATATCTCAATCAATTGCCTCTTCAGACGACGATTCAGGTCCCTAAACAAATCATTAAAGATGAAAGTAAAGAAATGAGCTCGTTAACGGGAGCACAGCTTAAAGGGATCTATTATCGGGCGCACAAAGACACCAGCCAGAGTGCTTATCTGTTTACGTTGCAACTGCAAATACTCTCAGGTCAAACATTGGCGACTATTTGCCGTGCATTTAGGCAAGATATTAAGGGAAATAAATGGTTGTTGCGGGGAAGAGATGGTAAATTAAGCGGCGTGGTGATTCCATTAGATGGGCCGCTAAAAAAATTATTAAAACAAGGTGTTAAAAGTTTTAGTAATGCTCAAAGCCTTTACTTATTGCCAGGTAAAGGCGCAAGGGCGAAAGCGGATAAAGGCATGGATCCTAAGAGCCTAGCCAAGCTGCAACAACAGTTTATTAAAGAAGTGCACAATCATAAGTGCTCAATGAGCCAGCTGTTGAAAGACATTGAAAAGGCGATGATAAGTCTCGGCATTGAGCCGCGTGTTGTCGCTTATTTGTTTCATCGCAAACTAGAAAGTTACTTAGCGCTTGATGCAGACGATCCTATGGTCCAACAAGGATTAAATCAGTGGTATCGAGGCTAATGCTAAAGCACAATGTAAAAACAACCAATAAAGTAGAAAGTATTCCATGAAAAGTGAAATTATTGCGCAAATGCGTGTATTACCGACAATTGATATTGAATTCGAAATAAGTCGTCGCGTTAGTTTTATTAAGCAATCACTGCTAAGTAGTGGTGCAAAATCGTTAGTTTTAGGTATTAGCGGTGGTATTGATTCGACGCTAACTGGTCGTTTAGCGCAATTGGCTGTTAATGAGCTAAATAGTGAAACCGAAACCAGTGATTATGCGTTTTACGCCGTGCGCTTGCCATACGGCGAGCAAAAGGATGAAGATGAAGCACAAATGGCGGTAAGCTTTATTGAGCCGAGTAAAGCATTAACCATTAATGTTAAAGAAGCGGCAGATGCCTTAGATGCGCAAACGTTATTAAATGACTTAGCCGTTGGAGAGCAGGTAAACAAAGATTTTGTCAAAGGTAATCTGAAAGCGCGTATGCGTATGTCAGCGCAGTATCATGTTGCTGGCCTGGTTGGCGGCTTGGTGATTGGTACCGATCATTCAGCGGAGAACATCACTGGTTTCTATACTAAATTTGGTGATGGCGCTTGCGATCTTGCGCCATTATTTGGTCTTAATAAACGTCAGGTAAGAGCCTTAGCCAAACATCTAGGTGCACCTGCGTTACTCGTTGAAAAAGCACCAACGGCGGATTTAGAATGCGATCAGCCTCAGTTGAAAGATGAAGATGCACTGGGTATGACTTATGACCAAATCGATGACTTCTTAGAAGGTAAAACAGTTGATAAAGATGTTGAAGATAAATTAATTGCGATTTATCAGCGTACCGAGCACAAGCGTCAACCCATTCCAACAGTGTACGATATGTAATACTGACCTTGTGTAATAAACGACAAAACGGCGCTTAAAAGCGCCGTTTTTGTGTTTGTGTTGTTAATTAACCTAAGGCTTTACTGAACAGTAAGCACCTTACAAGTGTTAGTTCCACCAACAGTTTCCATGGCATCGCCGCAGGTAAACATCACAACATCACCAGTTTCAACATGGCCATCTAATTTAAGTTGCGCAATGGCTGCCATTGTTAACTTGTCGTATTCTACGGTTGTAGAATCAAAGAATACTGAATAAACCCCGCGATATAACGCAGCCGCGGCTAATGTCGCATGATGACGTGACAAACAATAGATCGGCATGTGCGAACTAATACGCGACATCAGTTTTGGTGTACGACCAGACTCACTTAGCGAGACAATAGCTTTCACGCCTGTCAGATGGTTTGCTGCATACATGGTTGATAGCGCAATCGTTTCTTCAATAGTTGTAAACTCTTCTGATACACGATGGCGTGATTTTGCAATAGAAGGGTGGCTTTCAGCACCTAAACATACATTCGCCATCGCTTGAACAGTTTCAATCGGGTAATCACCAGCAGCGGTTTCAGCTGATAGCATTACTGCATCAGTACCATCAAGTACGGCGTTTGCGACGTCCATTACCTCAGCACGTGTTGGCATTGGGTTTGAAATCATCGATTCCATCATCTGCGTAGCGGTAATGACCACACGATTTAAGGTACGAGTACGTACGATGATGTTTTTCTGAACTGCCACCAATTCTGCGTCGCCGATTTCAACACCAAGATCGCCACGAGCAACCATCACAGCATCAGACGCTAGAATGACATCGTCTAGTGCTTCATCGGTTGCTACTACCTCAGCACGTTCAATTTTTGCCACTAGCTTAGTGCTAAGACCCGCTTTCTCTGCCAAGTTACGAGCATAACGCATTTCATCGCCATTACGTGGGAATGATACCGCCAAATATTCAACGCCAATCTCAGCGGCAGTTAGAATGTCTTGCTTGTCTTTTTCCGTTAGGGCAGGCGCGGTTAAACCACCGCCTTTCTTGTTGATGCCTTTGTTGTTTGATAAAGGACCACCAATTACTACCTCGGTGATCACTTTACTGCCTTCGATACCAGTAACTTTTAATTGAACACGGCCATCATCGAGTAATAATAAGTCACCAGGCGCAACATCATTAGGTAGTTCTTTGTAGTCAAGACCAACTTGCTGTGCATCGCCAGCGTCTTTATCTAGCTCTGCGTCTAAGGTGAATGTATCACCAATGTTAAGCATGACTTTTTTATCTTTAAATCGTGCAACACGGATTTTAGGGCCTTGTAGATCACCCAAGATGCCTACATAAGTATTTAATTTCTTTGCCGCGGCACGTACCATGTTGGCGCGATCGATGTGATCTTGTGCGGTGCCGTGGGAGAAATTCAAACGGACAACGTTGGCGCCAGCTTTAATAAGATTTTCCAATACTTCTGGTGTATCAGTTGATGGCCCCAAGGTGGTTAAGATTTTTGTACGTCTATACATAATATTCCTAGTAGTTTTATTGCCACGTTTATTTGTCGAGTAGTTTGTTAAAACGAGATTCTTTGATCCCTTGTTTTACTTTTTGTAAGTTGTCGCGGAATTTGCTGCCGCGGCGCAGTGTAAATCCTGTTGCTAGTACATCTATGATCACTAGTTGACCGATGCGTGATGCCATAGGCATGTATAAATCGGTGTCTTCCGGAATTTCGGTGGAAATGACCAAGTTACACTCGTTGGCTAGCGGAGAATCAGTCGCAGTGATGCCAATAACTGTCGCATCGTTCTCTTTTGCGATAATTGCTAGTTCAACAAGGGACTTTGTACGCCCTGTATGTGAAATTAAGATGACAACGTCACCATCACTTGAGTTAATACAACTCATTCGCTGCATCAACTCATCTTGAAAGCTCTGAACTGGTACGTTAAAGCGGAAAAATTTGTTAAGGGCATCTTGGGCTACCACTGCTGACGCACCATGGCCGAAAAACGAAATTTGTTTCGACTGGGTAAGAATATCGACAGCGCGATTGATGGTGGCGGTATCTACCATTTGACGACTGCGATCTAGACTAGCGAGGGTTGCCTCGTAAATTTTGTTGGTGTAATCCTCAACGCTATCGCTTTCTTCAACGTGGCGATTTACATAAGGAGTACCATTGGCGAGGCTTTGTGCTAGGTGTAATTTAAAATCAGGGAATCCTTTAGTATCCATTCTACGGCAAAAACGGTTAACCGTTGGTTCACTTACGTCAGCTAATTTAGCTAATGTAGCGATACTAGAATGAATCGCGGACTTAGGGGAGGCGAGAATAGCGTCGGCTACTTTGCGCTCTGAGCGACTTAATTTATTTAAATTAAGTTGGATTTGCTCTAAAACATTCATAAAAACAATGCCTGTAATTAATTTACAGGGAATATGACATAATATTGAGGCGTTTTGCAACGGGGTTGGCACTTTTTCTGTAATTAAATTACAAAAAAGTACCAACTTTGTGAGCTATTTTGGTGGTTTGAAGTTCAATGATTGAATAGAGTCATAGACTTTTTGTGCTTTATCATCGAGATCAGCAATAGAGCCTCCTTGCTTTTTAACTTCAGCTGTTAATGAGCTATAGATGTTAGCTTTAAGTCCGTATTTTATTGCGACTTGAGCCCATACATAGGACAACTTCGGTTTACTCGATTGATAAAAGTAAGTAGATAGTGACGCAAAAATGCCATGATCTAATGTGTCTAAATCTTGTTGGGTAAGATATGAAAGCGCTTTGTAATGGGCTTTAGCGGCTTTTTTTCGGTCACGCTTGTCATAGTATGACGCCATCATCATTTGTAATTGGGTGGTTTGTAATTCACCTTTTTTATCAAGCTTTAATAAGCGGTCTATTTTCTTGTCATCGCCGTCTTGCGCCCAATGATAGTATAAAAGCTGCGGAAGCTGGCTATTTTTGGTCAGTTGCTCAAGTTTTTCTATTTCAGCGACTGAATTAACAAAACTTGCTGCTTTTGTTGGATCGCGGTCTTTAAGGTTTTTACGCTTGATATTGGATGCTGTTTCGATACATTCACTAAACTTTTTCCAATTTATCAGGCTGTTATAAAGGTTTTCTTCGTCCTCAGGGTCAACGATTTGTTGGTAGCGATTGCGGATCAGGCTAGATCTTTCCTGTTTACACCAGCCTTTGGTTTCTATATCCATACAGATTTCTGGGTGATCATCGCAGATGCCATAGATACTCTTTTCGTCACTAAAACATCCTGTTAGCGATAACGAAATAATGCTTGTTATCAATGTCGCTTTTTTTGTATTCAACTTTCAGTCCTGATTAAAATATTACATTTTAATAAATCCGCCTAAACCCTAGTAATATAAGGCTTTCTGCTATAGAATAGCCGCCAATTTTAGAGGCGTCATCATTGCGAATTTCAGTAGGTTTAACCACTATTATTTTAAATGATGTAGGCTGGATGTAATCATCCAAATTAAATTACTAGTGTTGGTGATATGGTCGTTATGACTTATTGCCAATACTGAGTTAATAACACTTTACGTATTATTTATTCGCTTTACAAATTTAGACCAATTAAGGAAGCTTTAATGACTCAAGATAAACATTTGAACAGCTGGCAAGAACGTCAGGAACTCGCTGAAGCAATGCAACCATTGTTAGGTAAACTGTTCCGTCAGCAAGGTGTTGAAATCACTGTTTACGGTCGTCCGTTACTTACTGCCTCTACTATCGATATTATCAAAGCACACCGTAACGTTCGTCAGCACACTGGCGAGAAATTACGTTTACGTGAGTCTTTCCCATTATTACAAGCGATCACAGAGTTAAACATTGCTCAAGCGCGTATCGATCTTGGTAAAATTGCTATTAAATTTGCTCAGCAGCACGGTACTGACTATGAAAAAGCAAATGAATTCCTAACTGAAGAGTTAAGCGAATTAATCGGTAAAGGCGAAGAGGCTGAGCCACGTGACGTTGTACTTTACGGTTTCGGCCGTATCGGTCGTTTATTAGCACGTCTGCTTATTGAGCGCAGCGGTCAAGCGAACGTAATGCGCCTGCGTGCAATCGTAGTACGTGGTAAAGGTGGTGATTTAGAAAAACGCGCTAGCTTACTACGTCGTGATTCAGTACACGGTCCTTTCAATGGCTCAATCGAAGTTGATGAATCTAACAACGCATTAATCGCTAACGGAAACTACATCCAAGTGATTTACGCTAACTCTCCTGATTCTGTTGATTACACTAAATACGGCATTAACAACGCGCTTGTGGTTGATAACACCGGTATTTGGACTGACGAAGCTGGTCTATCTGAGCATCTTAAATCTACTGGCGCTTCTAAAGTGCTACTAACTGCTCCTGCGAAAGGTGATATCGATAACATCGTTTACGGTGTGAATGATTCAATGATTGGTGATTCACGCATCGTAAGTGCGGCGAGTTGTACCACTAACGCCATTACACCAGTCCTGAAAGCAATGGATGATAAATTCGGCATTGTAAACGGTCACATCGAAACAGTTCACTCGTACACTAACGATCAGAACTTAATCGATAACTACCACAAGTCACCACGTCGTGGTCGTAGTGCTCCGTTAAACATGGTTATTACGTCAACGGGTGCTGCTAAAGCCGTAGCCAAAGCGCTTCCTGTTCTTGCTGGCAAGTTAACTGGTAACGCAATTCGTGTTCCTACACCTAACGTTTCAATGGCGATCATGAACTTGAACTTGAAAGAAGGCACTAACGTAGAAGAGTTAAACACCTATCTACGTGACATGGCACTTCACTCAGAGTTACAAGATCAAATTGATTTTACGACTTCAAGCGAAATCGTATCAACTGACTTAGTTGGTAACCGTTACGCTGGTGTTGTTGACTCAAAAGCAACCATTACTAGCGACAACAGCTGTGTACTATACGTATGGTACGACAACGAGTTTGGTTACAGCTGTCAGGTAGTGCGCGTAATGCGTAACATGCTTGGCCTAGATTACCCAACACTGCCACGTGCCTAAGTAATCCGGTGTTAAGAGAAAGCCAATGAAGTAATTCATTGGCTTTTTTGTTTTACTTTTTATTTTAAAAGAAATTTCAATCAATTAAATTTGTTATCTGGCTAAAGTCTAACCACGATTGACTGTACATCTTTGTTTTGTACTGTATTATCCAGAGATTAATTAAAGTTTAGCAATCCGATAGGGGATCTACATGCGTATTATCTTATTAGGCGCACCGGGCGCTGGTAAAGGCACTCAAGCACAATTTCTAATGGATACTTTTGGTATTCCACAAATCTCGACTGGTGACATGCTGCGCGCAGCTGTAAAAGCGGGCACGCCTTTGGGTCTAGAAGCTAAAAAGGTAATGGATGCAGGTCAACTTGTATCAGACGAGTTAATCATTGGATTAGTAAAAGAGCGTGTAGCGCAAGACGATTGTGCCAAAGGTTTCCTTCTAGACGGATTCCCACGTACTATTCCACAAGCTGACGCGATGAAAGAGAATGGTATCGACGTTGATCATGTAGTAGAGATTGACGTGCCAGATGAAGAAATTGTTAAGCGTATGAGTGGTCGTCGTGTTCACGCTGGCTCTGGCCGTGTTTACCACGTTGTTTACAATCCACCAAAAGTTGCTGACATTGATGACGTAACAGGTGAAGCGCTTTCTATCCGTCCAGATGATGAAGAGGCGACTGTACGTAAGCGTTTAGGTATTTATCACGATCAAACTAAGCCATTAGTTGAGTATTACACTAAAGCTGCTGAAGCTGGCTTAAACAAGTACCATAGCTTAGACGGTACTCAAGCGGTTAGTGATGTAAGTGAAAAGATCAAATCACTACTTGCTTAAGCTTAATGATTTAACGGAAAACCAGTCACCGCGACTGGTTTTTTTATGCCTTTAGTTTGCGTAAAACGTGATGTGGTTAACATGAGTCACATTATTGAGTATTGACACTAATTCATCGCAATTTTTTATTCGTGTGTGCCCAGAGATTGAGCTAGAATAGCGGCGTTTGCTCAAATGGCTAATCATTTGGGCTTTTTTAATTTTATTAGGCGATTTCATGAAATTTCCCGGTCAACGCAAAATTAAGCACTATTTTCCCGTAACAACGCCAAAAGCGGCGCATCAAGTTAATAAAAGCCAAAAAATCGAGAGTCACATCTGTGGTATCGATCAGACGCTGGTAGATATTGAAGCGCCTGTGAGTCAAGACTTTCTAGATCGTTTTGACTTGATCAAAGGGACATCGTGCTTGGTGGACGATGCCCAAGCGGAAACTATTTACGGTGCATTATTGGATGCTGATAGTATTAGTCATGAATTTGCTGGCGGGACTATCGGCAACACGCTACACAATTTCTCAGTCTTATCAGATAACCGCAGTGTGTTATTTGGCGTGATTAGTGATCCCATTCGCGCTAAGGGTTATGCCTATAAATACTTGTGTAATACCTCATCGAAAGTGGACTTAGATTATTTGCAGCCGGTTTCAGGTCCTATTGGCCGTTGTTTTACCCTGATCAGCGAAGATGGTGAGCGTACGTTCGCCTTTAACCAAGGTATGGCCAACGCATTAACGCAAGAGAACGTTGACGAAAATGTCATAGCGAAATCTTCAGCCTTGGTGATCAGTGCTTATCTGATGCGTGTAGGTGAGGGTGACACCATCAATACGGCGACGCTAAGTGCTGTCGAGCTGGCGAACAAACACGATGTCCCAGTAGTATTGTCACTTGGAACTAAGCAATTGATTGCTGAGAACCCAAGCTGGTGGCTTGAGTTTATTGAGAAACACGTGTCAGTGGTAGCGATGAACGAAGAAGAAGCTGAAACCTTGACTGGCTTTGATGATCCCCTGCTAGCTAGTGAAAAAGCACTGACGGTTTGTGATTTAGTATTGTTAACTGCTGGATCAGAAGGGCTCTATCTATCTGGTTATACTGATTTTGATCTTAAGCGAGAAACTAAAAACCCACTGAAAACAGGTAAAATTGCCGATTTTAACCAGTTTGAATTTAGCCGCGCCATGACTAAAGCAGACTGTAGTGAACCTATGATGGTATTTTCTCACATTGAGCCTTACATGGGCGGTCCTGAGAAAATTAAGAATACCAATGGTGCAGGTGATGGCGCGTTATCAGCGTTGCTCCACGATATGGCGGCTAATCACTATCACAAGCAGCACTTTCCGAACTCGAGTAAGCACATCAAAAATGCATTAACTTATTCGTCGTTTGCGCAGGTATGTAAATATTCAAACCGCGTAAGTTTTGAAATGCTAAACCAACATTCACCGCGTCTATCTAAAGGCCTACCAGAGCGCGAAGATTCATTAGAAGAAGCGTATTGGGAGCAATAAGCCTGCCTAAAGCTTTTAACTAAAACGGGCCAGCATTTGCTGGCCCTTTTTTTTATAGGTGAAAACTTAGTAGCTATCGTTATGAACTGCAGCGACAGCACGTCCTGATGGCTCATTCATGTTTTGGAAACTCTCATCCCACGCTAGTGCTTCTGGCGTTGAACAGGCAACCGACTTGCCACCTGGCACACATTTGGCAGCAGTTTCATTTGGGAAGTGCTGCTCGAAAATGGTTCTAAATAAGTAGCCCTCTTTACTGTCTGGCGTGTTGTGTGGGAATTTAAATGCCGCATTCTCTAGTTGCGCATCCGATACTACTTCGTCCGCGTGTGCTTTTAGTTCATCAATCCATGAATAACCAACGCCGTCAGAGAATTGTTCTTTCTGACGCCATGCAACTGATTGTGGCAGCATGTCAGAGAAGGCTTCACGTAAGATATGTTTTTCCATACGATCTTTGGTGATCATTTTCGCATCAGGATTTTGACGCATTGCAACATCAACAAATTCCTTATCTAAGAATGGTACGCGGGCTTCAACGCCCCACGCAGACATGGCTTTATTCGCACGGGCACAATCAAACATATGGAGTTTGTTTAGTTTGCGCACAGTTTCTTCGTGGAACTCTTGTGCGTTTGGTGCTTTATGGAAGTAGAGGTAACCGCCAAGTAATTCATCGGAGCCTTCACCAGAAAGTACCATCTTAATGCCCATTGCCTTGATTTTACGCGCCATTAAGTACATCGGCGTAGAAGCGCGAATCGTCGTTACATCATAAGTTTCAAGATGATAGATAACATCTTTAATGGCGTCTAAACCTTCGCGGATCGTAAAATGAACAGGGTGGTGCACTGTGCCTAAGTGATCTGCAACTTCTTGAGCTGCTACGAGATCTGGAGAGCCTTCAAGACCAACCGCAAACGAATGAAGCTGAGGCCACCAAGCGCTTGACTCATCGTTGTCTTCTACGCGTTTTTTGGCAAATTGTTGAGTGACAGCTGAAATTACTGAACTATCTAAACCACCTGACAATAGTACACCGTAAGGGACATCTGACATCAGTTGACGCTTAACACTGTTTTCTAGCGCTGTTTTTAATGCTGCAGGGCTGGCATCATTGTCTTTAACTGCATCGTATTCAGTCCAATCACGCTGGTAGTACTTAACGAGTTTACCTTCTTTCGAATCGTAGTAATGGCCAGGAGGGAATTCTTCAACGGTTTTACACACAGGTACCAATGCCTTCATTTCTGACGCGACATAGAAGTTACCGTGCTCATCATAGCCCGTGTACATAGGAATGATACCAATGTGGTCGCGACCAAGTAGGTAGCGATCTTGCGTTTCGTCATATAAAGCGAATGCGAACATACCGTTTAGCTTATCTAAGAAGTCGCTGCCGTGTGCCTGATAGAGCGCTAAGATAACTTCACAGTCTGATTTGGTTTGGAATGGGTAATCTGGGTACTCAGCACCAAGCTCTTTGTGGTTATAGATTTCACCGTTTACCGCTAGGATGTTGTTGCCAGCTTCGTTGTATAGTGGTTGTGCGCCATTATCGATGTCAACAATCGCTAAACGCTCATGCGCTAAAATCGCTTTGTCTGAAGCATAGATCCCCGACCAATCTGGGCCACGGTGGCGCATTAGCTTAGACATTTCTAAAGCGGTTTCACGCAGTTGTGCGGGATCAGACTTTAGATCGAAGATAGAAAAGATAGAACACATACAAAAATTCTCCTAACGCCACGGGGGCAAATTTATAATAGGCAATAAAAAGCTAGCACGATTTACAGCAGTCACTATATAGCGCTTAATTTGGCGGTAAGTTGAAGGGTGGTTAATCAAAGTGCGCGTTGCGCTAATTCGTTTAACTCACAATATTTATTGGTGTCGTACTTAAGTACAATCTATGTCGTAAATATTGTTGATTTTTATAATCTTGCAAACTTTATAACTAAAGGGTTTATTAATGTCAACGTTAATATACAATCGTTATTAAGTTTTTTTCGACGAATAGAAATATTATGTCTTTTCAATGGATTAGTTTATTACTTTTCATACCAACTTTAGTCGTAGCTAGTGAGCCCTTAATGTCAATTAAGGCAGTAGAGCGTTTGTGTCGGTTGCAAAGTGAAGAGCTCCTTGTTGAACAAGGCTTAATGGTTGATAAGTGGACGAGTGAGTTTTTTAACGGCGAACGTACCTTCAATGTTGACGGTCGTTGGAAAACTAATGGCGGGGTGTTTTTAGTCGAATGTGAAGCACCATTTGGCGGAGCACCTGAGACAATGACGTTAGAGATCACAAAAGAAAAGGCGCTTGGATAAGCGCCTTTGTGATTTATTCAGGAGAGTAGCCTGCACTACCTAAAATATTGTTATCTAGGACAGCAACTTGTTGCCCATTGTGGTCTGCCACACTCAGTCGACCATCGACAAACCAGTTAACGACCAATGGATAGATGCGATGTTCCTGCTCGTGGACACGAGAGGCAAGATCATCGGCACTATCTTCTGGGAACACCGGCACTTTTGCTTGCAGCACGACTGGACCGCCGTCAAGCTCAGCTGTTACGAAATGTACGCTAACACCGTGCTCGGTATCACCCGCATCAATAGCGCGTTGGTGAGTATTGAGGCCCTGATATTTAGGCAGTAATGACGGGTGGATGTTTAGCATTCGTCCGGCGAATTTCTCTGTGAATTGAGGCGTTAGAATACGCATAAATCCAGCAAGAACCACCAAGTCCGCTTCAAACTTGTCGATGGCGTGTGCAAGCTCAACATCGTAAGCTTCACGACTCTCGAAATCGCGATGACTGATCACCGCACTTTCGATGTTGTGATTTGCCGCGCGCTCTAAGCCGTAAACGTCAGCTTTATTAGAAATAACGCCAACGACATCACCAGCAATCTGTTTGGCTTCGCAAGCATCAATGATGGCTTGTAAGTTACTGCCGTTGCCGCTAATTAATACCACAATTCTTTTTGACATCAATATTCTCTTTTACAACACATTTCTGTGACAACAAATAGATACTAAGCGATTGTAACTTGCTCTTCGTCACCATTACGAGTAGCAATGTCACCGATATGCCACGCATTTTCACCAAGTTCTTTAAACTGTGATAAAGCGCTCTCTAATTCATTTTGAGGAACAACCAAGATCATGCCGACGCCACAGTTAAAAGTACGGTACATTTCGTACGTTTCGATGTTACCTTTTTCTTGTAACCAATTAAAGATTACCGGCCATTGCCAGCTGTCACCCTTAATGTTGGCTTTTAGGTTGCTTGGCAGTACGCGTGGAATGTTTTCCCAGAAGCCGCCACCAGTAATGTGTGACAGAGCGTGCACATTGTGTTTTTCGATGACTTCTAGGCAGTTTTTAACGTAGATGCGCGTTGGCTCCATTAAGTGATCAGCAATTGATTTACCGTCTAGTTCAGTTGCTGGATCTTCACCGCTAACTTCAAGTACTTTGCGGATCAATGAGAAACCATTTGAGTGTGGACCTGATGAGGCTAGGGCGATTAGTGCATCACCATCGCTGACTTTGGTTCCGTCAATCACATCTTCTTTTTCAACAACACCCACACAGAAACCAGCCATGTCGTAATCGTCACCGTGGTACATGCCTGGCATTTCGGCTGTTTCGCCGCCAATTAATGCACAACCCGATAATTCACACCCTCTGCCAATGCCGGTAACTACTTGAGTAGCTACATCAACATCCAGTTTTGCTGTTGCGTAATAATCAAGGAAGAATAGTGGCTCTGCACCTTGCACGATAAGATCGTTAACACACATACCAACAAGATCGATACCAACACTCTCGTGACGCTTTAAATCAATCGCTAAGCGCAATTTAGTACCGACACCGTCAGTGCCAGATACCAATACTGGCTCTTTATATTTAGTCGGTAACTGACATAACGCGCCAAAACCACCAATATTACCCATTACTTCTGGACGATGTGTGCGTTTTACAACACCTTTAATGTTATCAACCAGTGCATTACCTGCGTCGATATCTACACCAGCGTCTTTGTAACTTAAGGATTTTGAGTTGCTCACGAGAAATTTCCTGCTTAGCCATAAAAATTGCGCGTATTCTAGCGTAATGTCTTAGGATAGAACACGAAAAAATGAGATTTATTTCACGTTTTTTTTGGCGTTTGTGCCAACTAAAGTGATACAAAGCACGTTATTCGCTCTATTACGCTCTAGTTTTGTTCAGTGTTGGTAAATCTGCTGCAGATATTATCTTGCGCATCGTGCTGTTTTCGCATTAATTATGCTAAGCTTTCACTCACACTTAATAAGGATTTTCTGATCATCGTGTTTAATAAATCTGTTTTGTTCTCATCTATGCTGTTGGCGGCGAGTTTAAGTGTTTCCAACGTTGCATTAGCGCAATCAAATCAAACTCTCTATCAAGCATCTGCGCCGGTTAGCGGTCAATCCAATACTGCGCGTAATGAAGCGATTAAGTCGATGTTTGGCCAAGTTTTGGTCAAAGTATCTGGCCAAAGCAAAATCACCGAGCATCCGACAATTCAACAGGAAATTGCAAAGGCGTTATCTTACGCGTCTGGCTTTGGATTTAATCAAACTGCTAGCGGTAATGAGCTAGCCGTTACCTTTAATGAACAGTTAATTGACGAGCTTTTAAAGCAAAATGGATTTACCTTGTGGGACGCCGAGCGCCCTTCGGTAATGTTATGGCTTGTCTATGAAGACGAGCAGGGCAATCGCCAAATTTTAAACGAGCAATCTTCGCCGCAGTTATTAGCGGATATTAAAAAAATCGCTAAAGTACGAGGATTACCTTTATTAGTGCCTCTTTGGGATCTCGACGATCAAATGGTGGTTTCCGCTGGTGATGTGTGGGGCCAGTTTGAAGACAAAGTTGCGGTAGCCAATGCACGCTATCGTTCTGACTATATGATTTTGGGTAAAGTGACTAACTACGGTTTTAGCAAAAACGTCTCTTGGTCGGTATTCAAAATGGGTTCTGACGTGGATATTTTTGGCCAAACAAGCGCTGATATTAGTATGACTGGCAGTGATGATGCGACGTCGTTAAATGGTGCATTCAACGAGATCATTAACCAAAGCACAGACTTTTTCGCAAAGCAATATAGTGTCGATACCACGGCTAAAGATGGCGATATGATGGTGACTTTAACAAATATTGATTCACTTAGGCGCTATGCTCAAGCCGTTGAGTATCTTAAGAGTATTAAAGCGGTGGAGGATGTTGTTTTGGTCAAGGTCAAAGCCAACGAATACAGCTTTAAAGTTCAATTATTGGGTAGTAGGGATTCATTTCTTGATTTAATCAATCTTGGTAGCAAGATGTCGCAGATTGTGAATTATGATCCTAGTCTCGTTTTGTTCGAGTGGCGAGGTTAAATATTCTGCGTTCAAGCGGGTTTAAGGGTTTGGCGGTTGCCTCTGTATGACGCGGCATGTAAACTAAACTCGCTTTATAAATTGTTGGATTTCACTTTTGTCTAACCCTAACCAATTGTCTTTGCCCGTATATTTACCGGATGATGAAACATTCGATAGTTTCTATCCCGCTAACAACGAAGAATTACTCAATGTAATGTCTTTGCAAGTTGCTAGTGCAGAGAATCAATTTATTTACCTTTGGGGCCAACCTAAATCCGGCAAAACACATCTTCTTCACGCTTGTTGTGCGGCTGCTCAAGAGCAGGGGATGCAAACCTTCTATATTCCTTTTGAAATGTACGCGTCAATGAGTGTGGCTATTTTAGAAAATCTCGATAGTTTACCCCTGATTTGTTTAGATAATATCGATAGTGTTGCTGGTAATCCGTTATGGGAAGAGGCGTTATTCGATTTATATAACCGCGTAAAAGAAGCTGGCGGAAGATTAGTGGTTAGTGCAAGTAATTCGCCAACCCAAAATAACTTCCAATTACCTGATTTGGTGTCGCGTTTGAGTTGGGGCTTGAGCTATCAAGTGCACTTAATGTCTGACGATGACAAATTAGCTGCAATGCAACAGCGCGCAGAGGCGCGTGGTCTGGTCCTTAGTGATGATGTGGTGAAGTATTTATTTAATCGCTTAGATCGCGATTTGCGTACCTTGTTCGATACGCTAGATCGTTTAGACAAAGCATCGATGCAAGCACAGCGCAAATTAACGATTCCTTTTATTAAGGACACGCTCAAGTTATAAAACCTTGAGTAGATTAATCTAGTGATAAAAAAAACCGCTTGTTACAGCGGTTTTTTAGTTTTTGGCTTTTATCACGGAAATAGATTAAGTTTGTGGCTCGTCTTTCTTTTTGCGAATACTTAATCCTAGCTCTTGGCCGCGGAATTTCGCAAAGTAAGAGCAGCCAATAAACATCATCATTGCTAATACCAATTCAATAACGACATAAACACGCTCGTCAGGGCGATCCCAAATCAGCGTCAAACCGTGAAGGAGGTAAAACATCACGATGAAGTTTGACCAAGCATAAGTATATGGCTGACGTTTTAAAATGCCTCTGAGTGGCAGTAATAACGGACCAACGGTTAAGACAAAGGTCACGTATTTATTCATCTCAGACGGTACAATGATCAAATGCCATAAAGGCAGGAAGATCAATAAACCGAAGTAGCCTGTTTGGCCAAGTATCAGCGCGCGGCGAGTCTTTTCACGCATTAAATAATATCCAACACATTTTCTGGTGGACGACCAATCGCCGCTTTATTACCATTTACAACGATAGGACGCTCAAGCAGTTTTGGTGTTGCAACAATCGCCTTGACTAGGGCATCGCGGCTTACACTGTCATCACCTAAATTTTGCTCTTTGTACTCAGCCTCTTTAGTACGCATCATCGCACGTGGCTCAACGCCTAATTTGCTCAGCAGTGATTCTACTGTTTCTTGGCTAACACCAACTTTTAAATATTCAACGATTTCTGGCTCGACACTGTTTTCGTTCAATAGTTGCAGGGTTTGACGGCTCTTTGAACAACGCGGGTTGTGAAAGATGGTGATTTGGGACATGACAGCCTCTTTATATAATTAGTTGGCGCGGATCTTTGCCTAAATTTTTAGATTTTTCAAGTCTTGTTCTCGCTGGCGCAGTTGTTTAATGCGCGCTTGAACTTTTACTTGGGTGATCTGATCATTCTTAATGTTGTTATGAGCCTGATATAGCTCCTTTAACGCTTGCTTGAAATTGCCATACAGTGCGAGATGTTCCGCCTTAGCAATGTGTCGCTGAACGCGGTGACCAGCTTTTTGATTTGCATCGACTAGCATTGACCACGCAGGAATATTCTCTGGATGGGCAGTGGTAAAACGCTCGAGCTTAGTAATTGCCTTATCGTATTCTTTAGCTTCCACTAATGCGGAAGCGTAGTTGAGGGCAATTACCGGATTATCAGCCATGTACTCATTATAATTTTCAAGAACATCAATTGCCTTATGCGGCTGTTTCATACCGATATAGATGTCGGATAGCGTATCCAGAAAATACAAGTTATTCGGCTCAGTCTTTCTAAGGTGATTGATAATGGTTAAGGCTTGGTCGTATTGTTTCAAGCGTACCGCCATTAATGCCTTACCGTAATCATGTGCCATTCGATGCTCTGGCGTGTTGGCATCAAAGCTTACTTTTAAACGGTGGTTGATAGCATCATCAGTGGTTTGATTATAGCGGACTAAGATCCGTGCTTTAGCCAACAGAAAAGGAAGACTCGGGTTTAGGCGCACTGGTGAGTAGGCTTGTGCACGGACACGTGTTTCGGCGATACGTAATTCAGTGACAGGGTGACTTTGCAGCATAGGTGGTAGCTTTGTACTGTAGCGATGCTGGGCCGCCATCTTACCGAAAAATACCGCTGCTGAAGCGGGATCAAAGTTACTTTTTGCGGTTAACGCGATGCCGATTCTGTCCGCTTCGCGCTCGTTGGAACGAGTGTAATTAATGGCTAATTGCTGAGATAGGGCTAGTGATGTTTGAATACCTGCGATGCCTGCTTCACCGGCGCCAGCCATTACAAGCGCAATAGAGCCAAGTAGCGCCGCCATTGTTGCTGGGCTGGTTTGTTGTCTGGCTTCGATGGAGCGCGCAAGATGGCGTTGGGTAACATGGGTAATTTCATGGCCTAAAACTGACGCTAACTCACTTTCGTTGTCCGCCAATGTAAACAAACCAGTATGGATCCCAACGTGACCGCCGAAGAAAGCAAATGCATTGATGGCTTTATTTTCCACCATAAAAAACTCAAACGGGGTTTTGACATCATCGGCGTTCGCCACCAATTTAAGCCCAACATCGTTAATGTATTGTTCAAGTAGTGGATCGTTAATGATCGGCACACGAGAACGCATCATCATCTTATAAGCTTTTCCGATGCGAATTTCTTTCTCTATGGTAAGCGACGAAGAAGCAACAGTGCCAAGTTCTGGAAGTTTTAGCGGATTAGTATCTTTAGCGATAGAGCTTGTGCTGTGCATAGCAAATAGCGGTAACAGGCATAAACTTAACGCCGTTTTCTTTAATCCAGAGAATTTGTTGGCTGTTGTCTCAGACGTTGGCAATGTAAAGTTTCCTTAAATAGGGGAGTTAGCGTCGTTGCGATTGAGCTTTGAAGCGTTACAGGTGATAATAGCCTATCGCAGTTTATTATACTATTGCATTGAAAATACTTGATTTTACTTTACTTCGTTGTCCAGTTCCCTTGGTGCAAACTAAATTGTTTGTCAAAAACGCCGAGGTGGGAACTCGTTGTCGAATTTTATTGTCTGACCCAGGGTCGATACAAGATGTTCCCGCTATTCTAAAAAAAATGGGCCATCTGGTTGAAATACAAACAGATGAGTTAACCAACCAGGTTACCGTCAATCTCCAAATCACAAAAAGGAAGGTTTAATGCTTGAGCTGATAACAAATTGGTATCGACGAAAATTTTCAGATCCCCACGCTGTAACATTGGTTTTTATTCTAGTCGCGCTTGCACTTACTATTTATTTCTTCGCAAGCATTCTTATGCCGTTGTTAGTGGCGATTGTCTTTGCCTATTTACTTGAACGCCCAGTCACAGCGCTCACACGCCATAAAATACCGCGCACCTTAAGTGTGGTCATAGTGCTGGCAATAGCTTCAGCAATCATCATGTTGGTGGTATTTGGTATTATGCCTAGTGTTTGGCATCAGGTGGTGGCATTGAGTAGCGATATGCCGGAAATGCTGTCACAAGCACAAGAGTACCTTTTGGCACTCCCTGAAAAATATCCAAACTACGTTAATGCTGCACAAATTCAAAGTATTACCGACAGCGCTAAAACCCATGTCATCGATTTAGGGCAAGGTATTGTATCGCAGTCATTTAAATCCTTGGTAAACCTTGTTGCGTTAATGATTTACGTCATTTTAGTGCCGTTGTTGATTTTCTTCTTTTTGAAAGATAAAGATCTCTTAGTTAAGAGCGCTACTCGTTATATTCCCGCTAACCGCCGTTTGGCGTCTCAAGTATGGGCGGAAATGAACGTCCAAATCAGTAACTATATTCGCGGCAAGGTGATTGAAATTGTAATTGTCGGCGGTGTTAGTTATATCGCCTTTAGTATTCTTGGTCTGGCTTATGCGACGTTACTGTCGGTATTAGTAGGTTTATCGGTACTCATCCCATTTATCGGTGCAGCCATTGTCACCATTCCAGTATTCTTGGTTGGACTATTTCAATGGGGTATTTCTCCGGAGTTTGGTTATCTGGTTATCGTTTACGGTATTATTCAGGCGCTTGATGGCAACTTATTGGTACCATTGCTGTTTAGTGAAGCGGTGAACCTACATCCTACTTCGATTATTGTCGCTGTGTTGTTGTTTGGTGGATTGTGGGGATTCTGGGGCGTCTTCTTCGCAATTCCTTTAGCGACATTAGTAAAAGCCGTTGTCAATGCGATGTCTAAGCAAAAGAGTGACAATGAGCAGGTACCAGCGGCGCCATAATTGTCGAGAGTAATTAAACTGATATCAGTTATTGCAGCAATGTATTGCACTAAAAAAAGCGCATCAATGATGCGCTTTTGTTTTAGCTTGCTATTTTTTGTTTAGCTTGCCGGTGCTGTTGGCGGTTCTGGTATTTTAAACCGTCTAATTTGGATAATCATGCCAAGGGTTGAATGATCGAAATAATGAATTTCTTTCGAGCGCACACGGCGGTGTTGTTTCATGGGATGGCTAGTTAACTGACTAACAAAACGTGTTTGTGAAGTCGTATCAGGATTTTCAACGTCTGCTGCATTATTCTCTTGGTTAGAAAAAGCGTCGTTTAAGACAAGCTCTTGCTCTAATAATTCATCGGTCACATCATCGTTGATAAGTTGTTTGACTTGCTCAACTTTTCGCAAATCAAAATCGGTTTCAATAAACAAATAGTGATTCAAATAAATTTTAAGGAGACCGTCCAAACGCCAAAGGGGTTGGTCTTCAACTGGTTGTTGTGCTTTTAATTCGCCAAGGATATCTTCAATATTGGTGCTTGGTAGTGGCTGTGGTAGTGTATTTGGCTCCACCAGGGTGTCAGAAGTTGAATACTTATCCACCACGCTTTCTTCTTGTAATTGTCCTTCTAATTCAAGTTTTTCTTTTGCAAGTGCAGCTTCTTGTGCCAAACGCGCTTTGTCTTGCCCATTAACGTCGAACTCCTGTGAATAGTCTTCACCAGCGAATAAATGGATCGGTTTTGCTAAATGACGAGCAAGGGTCGGTTGACGCCAGCCTAGATGCAGCAACGGCTTAGTGTCTTTTTGCCAGCGTAATTTCTTAACCAGTTCACTCATTTCAAGGCGTGATTGGTCAAGCAGGTAAGGAGATTCTGGATTATGGAGCAGTGGTGGTTGATCCTCATCTGCGTTAACTTGAGGCTCAGCCGTTTCTACATTGTCCAGTTCAACAGTTTGGAAAACGGTAAGCGGAGTTTTATAGCGTCTTTCCTGCTGCTCGATAGCGCGGTAATGAACGCCGTTAAATTCAAATTCTGTAGGATACGGGATATAGATATCAGGATTGTAGACTGGTGCTAAAGCCTCTGTATCGTTTAGTCCCTGTGCTTGGAGACTCTCAGTGGTGTGTTCGTCCGAACTATCTTCAGCTGCAGTGTTTTCTGAAGTAGCTGATTGCGATTCTGCATCGATTGGCGTTGGCTGTTCGCCAGTTAATTGTTGGGCAAGTGAGATGTTACTCGTGTTATCAACTGTTTGGGCGCTATCAGCGACACCTGAGTCAATCAGTAAGGCCCGTGCTTCCTCACGTTTTGCTTTTTCAACAAATGCTTGTTGTAGCAAGGTATCATCAGGCGCTACGCACTCAATAATTTCGATCTCAGGCTCAGCTGCGACGTTTTCTACGGACATTTCCGCTGCTTCTGGCGATATTACAGTAGTGTTCTCAACGGCTGGCTCAGCAAAAGACTCAAGGTTCTCGTCCGTTATCGTTTCTTTGGGAAGCAGGCTGAAGCGCTCGAATTGACTCAGATTCGGGCAAGGAGCGGCAGTGCCATAAAACGCATCGTCAACAAGGCGGATAGTTTTCTCTGTATTGAAATGTTTTACGGGCTCTTTAAACTGTTGCTTGGTCTGCTGTCCGAGCCTCTCAAATACGATGACCTCGACTTCAAACCATGATTCACTAGCATGGCTGGTTGAAGTAAACATTAAGCTGCTCACCAATAATGATAACGCGCTAATAGGGTGCTTCATTTATTTCTCCGTGGTGTTGCGTTCAAACTCAGTCAACATCGCATTGACTAGATTTAGTCTATCGGCGGCATTCTCTGTTTTTATAGCAAATTTTAATTTAGTAGGTCCATCAAGCTTGTATATTGCTGGTTGGGTTTGCAGCAATGACATCAAGTAGCCTAGATCGATAATGGTGTTTTCACCAAATACTAACTGACCGCCGTTGAGTCCAACTTCGAGTCGCTTGATACCTAACGCTGCGATGCGCAGTTTGATAAGCGACACGGTAAACAGGTTTTTAGCGGCATCAGGTAATAAACCGAAGCGATCGATAAGTTCAACTTGCATCGAATCCAGTGCTTTATCATCTTCGCAGTTAGCAATCCGTTTATACAGTGACAGGCGGGTATTAACATCAAAGATATAATCTTCTGGTAACAAAGCCGAAATCTTAAGGTCAACATCACCGCCTTGCGGCAATAGATTATCCAGTTTTGGCTGGTCGCCGCGTTTTAGCGCCTCTGTCGCACTGTCGAGCATTTCCATGTAGAGGCTAAAGCCAATGGTTTGGATTTGACCGCTTTGATCATCGCCGAGTAGTTCACCAGCGCCACGAATTTCCAAATCGTGGGTCGCTAGTACGAAACCAGCACCGAGATCGGTTAAATTTTCTATCGCTTCAAGACGTTTTTGGGCATCGCGTGTTAACTGCTTAGGTGGTGGCGTTAACATGTACGCATAAGCTTGGTGGTGTGAACGACCAACGCGACCGCGCAGCTGATGGAGCTGGGCCAAGCCAAATTTGTCTGCGCGGTTAATTATGATTGTATTGGCGCTTGGTACGTCGATACCAGTTTCAATGATGGTTGAACACAGTAGTAGATTGTAGCGCTGGTGGTAGAAATCGCTCATAACTTTTTCTAGTTCGCGCTCGGCCATCTGGCCATGGGCAATGCCAATGCGTGCTTCTGGAAGCAACGCTTCTAAATCTTGGGCCATGTCTTCAATTTTATCGACATCGTTATGCAGAAAATAAACTTGACCACCACGAAGAATTTCACGGCGCACTGCTTCTTTAACTAACGCTGCATCATATGGGCGAACGAAGGTATTTACTGATAAACGGCGCGAAGGTGGAGTTGCAATAATTGATAAATCACGCATGCCGCTCATTGCCATGTTCAATGTACGTGGAATAGGTGTCGCGGTCATGGTCAAGATGTCGATATTAGCGCGTAGTGAGGTGATTTTCTCTTTCTGGCGTACACCAAAACGATGCTCTTCATCGACGATTAATAGACCAAGATCGTGAAAATTGATATCGCCTTGAATCAGTTTATGGGTACCAATAACAATATCGACTTTGCCGCTTTCAACGTCTTCTATGGCTTGCTTTTGTTGCTTGGCGCTGCGAAAACGAGACAACTGTTCAACTCGAATGGCGTGCTTAGCAAATCGATCTCGAAAGTTTTCAAAATGCTGTTGGGCTAACAAGGTGGTTGGTACGAGCACAGCTACTTGTTTACCGTCGTTAACAGCAACAAAGGCGGCACGCATTGCTACTTCTGTTTTACCAAAACCAACGTCGCCACAAACTAAACGATCCATTGGCTTTTTCTTTTGCATATCATTGACCACATGCAATATCGCGTTTTGTTGATCGACGGTCTCTTCAAATGGGAAGTCAGCGGCAAATTGATTGTAGTCGTCAAAATTGACATTAAACTGATAGCCTTTGCGTGAGGCTCTCTGGGCGTAGACTTCAAGAAGCTCTGCCGCCACATCACGAATTTTCTCTGCGGCTTTGCGTTTAGCTTTGGTCCATTTATCACTACCAAGACTATGGAGCGGCGCGCTTTCCTCGCTTGAACCGCTGTAGCGAGAAATTAGGTTGAGTGATGAAACAGGCACATAAAGTTTCGCTTCATTGGCGTACTCAAGTGTCACGTATTCGGTATTGATGCCGCCATTTTCAATGTAGGTAAGGCCTTGATAGCGTCCAACACCGTGATCGTAATGAACGACAGGTTGGCCGATTGATAACTCCGCCAGACTTCGAACAATAGCTTCGCTGGATATGGTTTGTGCTTTTTCACGGCGTCTGCGCTGAGATACTTGAATGCCAAAGAGTTCATTTTCACAAATTAGCGCGATGTTATCGTCGATTAATAGTGCGCTGCTCTCCAATGGCGCAACTAGTACGCTCAGGGGATGCTTTAACGCTTCGCCTAGCTCATTACATTCAACTGGCGCAAGATTGTCTTTTTGCAGTAATTCCAATAACGCCTGTGCCCGACCAAGGGATTCGACGCAGAATACGGTTTTACGTGCTTTGTCTTGATTTAGAAAATCTATCAGTTTTGCAGTTGGCGCGTCTTGTTTGTGATCGACGCTAATATCTGATATCTCCCGGCACGCTAAATTGTAATGACCTTGTTGGGATTTGGCTTCTTCCTCAGACAGCGCTATGCGATTGAAGTTATTGAGCTGGGCAAAAAACTCGTCAACACGACAGAATAAATCATGCGGCTCGAGAATAGGGCGCGCTCGATCGTAGCGGCGCTCCTCATAACGGTGCTTAACATCTTCAAAGAATTCATTGGCACTTTCGTTAATATCACCAACGGTAAACAAGGTCGCGTCGTCAGGAAGATAATCAAACAAGGTGGCGCATTGGCTAAAGAACAGCGGCAAATAATACTCAACACCCGCTGGCCAGATCTGCTTTGTTACTTGTTGGTAGATTGAGTCGGCGGCGTTTGATGCATCAAAGCGCTCGCGCCAATTACTGCGAAACAGTTCCACTGCCATTTGATGAGTTGGGAATTCTTTCGCAGGTAAAATACGAATTTCACTGACGCGCTCTTTCGAGCGCTGTGACTCAGGATCGAAAAAGGCAATTGAATCGATATCGTGGTCAATGAAATCGATGCGATATGGCTTGTTACTGCCCATAGGGAAGATATCTAAGATCGAGCCTCGTTGGCTGTACTCACCATGGGCCAGCACTTGATGAACGTTCTCATAACCAGCAGTATCTAACGCTTGTTTTAGTTTATTAGGATCGCGCTCTTCGTCGGTTTTTAATAATAGCGTATGGCCATTAATAAACTCGCTAGGGCTTAGCTTTGCCATGGCGGTAGCTATCGGTAGTAATACGATCCCGTGATCCATATTTGGCAGATGATATAACGTTTCTAGGCGCTGCGAGATGATGTCTTGATGCGGTGAGAAATTATCGTACGGTAAGGTTTCCCAATCTGGAAACAACATCACTGGTAAATTGTGTTCTTGCGCGACGAAGGTTAATTCGGTTTCAAGTTTGAGCGCCGTTGCTGTATCGCTACACAAAACCACAGTTAACGAAGCTTGTTGTTTAGCGGTTTCCACCAAGGTCAGCGGCAGGGCGCTGCCTTTAAGGTTTCCAATGTGGATTTTTTGGTTGGTAGCCTTAGTAAGATCGGGAAGCGTAGTGATAAATTGGCGAATCAAAGACATTATGAAAAAAACTTAATAAAAGATGCGGTTAGTATAACCTCATAAGCTTATTCTCGCCAAATTAACCAAGGATGAATAGGGGAGTTTATTCCCCAGATTCTGGTTTGCGGGCGTTGCTACGCTCTTTTAGTTGAATGGTTTGAATGTGGAGGGAATTGCGAACCAGTTGCTCTTGATCTTCTTCATCGATTTTTACAAATTCAACATTGATCGTATAACCGTCATCACACGGCGAACTTTCGATAACCTTACCAAAGGCGTAAATTGCGCTGTTACATTCTTCGATAAAAAGTTTTAGCTCTAATAAACACTCATTCTCAAGCGCTGAATCGTTAATAAAGGTAATATTGCTGCCGCCGAAGCTAGTGCCGCGGTTTCGGGCTTTGCTGCCTTCGTCAAGGGTGAGGATATAGCTCATCATGAGATCGATTTTTTTTGACTGCAAGGCCAAAAAATCGGAAAGCTCTGAGGCTTGTTCTCCTAAACTTCTTAGTGGCTTGATGGTGTGGCGGTCAAGCTGACTAATTTGTGACGCCAATTTAAAGGACGTTGGCATGTTCGCGATAAAGGCTTCGTCGTTGGGAACCTGTGCCGATTTGCCAAGTACAGTAACACTCAGTTCAAAGGGATGGCTAATTGAAAAAAATTGCTGTTGATTATCCACGCGGCTTCCTCTATCTAATTTTTGATAATGGTAAATAAAACTTGGGTTTAAGAATTAATGCCATTATCATCGCCTTTTGTTTTTATTATTCACCTTTTTAGGAACGGCCACAAGTTATCTATTTTCAACGGATTGAATTTATTCGCTTAATTTCGGTCTGTGGATAGATATAAAACGGCAATAAGCGGGTTTACGTTGAATCTTACACCATATTTGATTGCATGGCGCTTCGCGAGAGCACGCGGCGGTAGCAGGTTTCTTAATTTCATTACGCTGTTTTCAATTGGCGGTATTTTGTTAGGCGTTGCTGCGCTTATTATTGTGCTGTCGGTAATGAACGGCTTTGAAAGTCAGTTAAAAGATCGCATTCTAGGCGCTGTGCCGCACATTGTGATTAAAGACGTGCCCAAAGAGCAGATTAGTTTACTAAAGCTGCCATCTCAGGTTATTGAGGTGACGCCATTGTCAATGTCTCAGGCAATGATCCAAGGTGACAGTGAACTTAGCGCAGTGATGTTACAAGGCATCGACCCTAATCAAGATAGCAAGGTTAACCTACTCGCCAGCAACATGCGTTATGGCGCCTTTGATAGCTTAGAAAGTGGCAAGTATCGAATAATTTTGGGACGGATCCTCGCTCGTCAGCTCAATGTTACTGTTGGCGATAAAATACGGGTTATTTCAGCGCAAAAAAGCGTTTTCACGCCGTTTGGCCGTATGCCGAGCCAGCGCAATTTTACCATTAGCGGTGTATTTGAGATGCAGTCACAAGCAGATTCTTCGATAGCATTGGTGCATATTGATGATGCTAAACGTTTGCTGCGTCAACGGACAGCTGATGTATCTGATTATCGATTGTTCCTATCAAATGCTTTCGATGACGCGCCAGTGAGCAGTAAGTTAGCGCAAAATATCGAGCTTGAGAAAATTTCAACGTGGCGCGAGCAATACGGTGAACTCTTTAGCGCCGTGCGTATGGAAAAGAATATGCTGTGGATGATGCTGAGTTTAATTATTGCGGTTGCCGCCTTTAATATCATTTCAGCGCTGGTGATTTTAGTGACTGAAAAACAAACCGATATAGCGATTCTTTCCACGCTTGGTTTATCGCGCACTCGCATTGCCATGATATTTATTGCTCAGGGGACACTCAACGGTTTTGTAGGTACGGTATTGGGCACCATCATTGGATTATTATTAACCTTTAATCTCAATGATATTCTCCATGCACTAAATCTAAATATCGTTGCCAATCCAATTGACCCGACTGGCGGATTACCAATCGTGGTAGATTTTCAGCAAGTTGCAATTTTAGTCGTTGCTACTGTGGTTGTGACCTTAGTGTCCACCTTGTATCCTTCATATAAAGCTGGCGCAGTTGAGCCCGCTAAGGCATTGAAACATGAATAACTCATTATTAACCTGTAAAGGCATTTCAAAAACTTACCAAGATGGTGAGAATCAGGTAAAGGTGTTGTCTGAATTAGATCTCAATCTAAATTCTCATGAGTTATTAGCAATTACCGGACGTTCTGGTTCAGGAAAATCAACCTTGTTGCATCTCCTTGGTACGCTTGATGAGCCGAGTAGTGGTGAAGTGCTGTTTAAAGGCCAGAATATTCATCAGCTGAGTAAAGGCAAACAAGCTGATTTTCGAAACAACGAACTTGGCTTCATCTACCAATTTCATCATTTACTAGCTGAGTTTAGTGCGTTGGAAAATGTCATGATGCCGCTGTTAATTGCCGGCGGATCTAAGTCAGCGGCGCGTGCAAGTGCACTGGCGATGATTGATTCAGTCGGCCTTTGTGAACGAGCGCATCACAAGCCAAGTCAACTGTCTGGTGGAGAGCGACAACGGATTGCTATCGCGCGCGCGTTGGTGAATAAGCCGTCATTGGTATTAGCCGATGAGCCAACAGGCAACTTAGACAGTGAAAATGCACTGGCTATCTTTGAGTTGTTAAAATCCCTACGTGATCAACAAGGTACGAGCTTTGTTGTGGTGACTCATGACAATGATTTGGCAAGCAGATTAGATCGCGTGGTGAATCTAACTAGTGGTCATTTAGCTAAGGCGGATAGCGTCAATGAATAACGAGCGTAATTTACCACTGGCATTTGGTTTAAGCAGCGCAATTGGACTTCGTTTTTTAACCGCTAAATCTGCTAACCGATTTATTTCATTTATCTCGATGACGGCGATGTTTGGCATAGCTATCGGAATAAGCGTGCTACTAGTCATTATGTCGGCTATGAACGGTTTCGAACAACAGCTTCGCGATCGTTTATTATCTGTTGTCCCGCATGGCGAAATAATCGCTGTAAATCAGCCAATTCCCAACTGGCAGCAGGTTGTTAACGATCTAAAACACATTCCCGGTGTTATTGACGGTGCACCTGTCATCGCAGTTAAAGGGCTTGTATTGCAGGGGAACGATCTTTCAGGAATTTCTCTTGATGGCGTTTTGCCCGATCAAGAAGCAAAGGTGATGGATAGTGCGAGTTATGTGACGCCAGGAGCTTGGCTGCAATTAACCAGCGGTAGTCGGCATATCATTCTCGGCCAAGGCTTAATCGATAAGTTCGCTTTCGAAATTGGCGATAGCGTCTCTATCATGATCCCACAAAAGGGAGAGCAGGGGCGTTTATCTGCGCCTACGGTCGCTAATTTTACGCTGGTAGGGAGTTTTAAGTTCGGCGGGCAACTTGACGCATTGCAGGCTTACATTCATTTAGATGATGCTAGAGAGCTGGCTAATATCAGTAACGGTGTATTGGGGATCCGCTTCAAATTTAGTGACATTTTTAATGCGACTGAAACCGTTAGAGATATTGGTCGTAATGTTAAAAGCTATGTCTATTTAAGCGATTGGACCCGCACCCAGGGACATCTTTATAACGACATTAAATTAGTCCAAATGATCACTTATATCGTATTAGTGCTAGTTATTGCCGTGGCTAGTTTTAATATCGTTTCTACCTTAGTAATGGCGGTAAACGATAAAGAGAGTGAAATTGCTATCTTGCTAACAATGGGATTATCGAGCGCGCAGGTAAAAAAGATCTTTATTGTGCAAGGCATGATTAACGCTGCTTTAGGTTGTTTATTAGGCGGCGTGCTAGGAACAATACTCAGTGTCAACCTGCCAGAAATCGTGCAGTTTTTAGAATCTGTATTTGATATTCAAGTACTCTCTGGCGATATTTATTTTATAGATTCTCTGCCGGCGCAATTTGAAATTAGTGATCTGTTGGTATTAGTGGGCGCAACATTGACGATAAGCTTCTTGGCGACTTTGTATCCAGCGACGAGCGCAGCGAAGATAAAGCCAGCGATGGTGTTAGGGCAGTAATCTAAAGATTTGTAAGTAAACGTAAAGATTATGTAAAACTAATTAATGATACTTTCATGTAGTACGTAAATAAGTAAATAATAATTTATTCCTACTTATTGAGGTCAATTCATGAAAAGATCAATGAATCTTTTAGCTGTCATCGTTTTGCTTAATGGTTGTGGCGGCAGTTCGTCATCGTCAACGGAACAGCCTACAGCGCCATCTCCTGTTTCTAGTCCATCGCCAACACCCGTTGCGACAGTTAGTGTTGAGGCTCACTTTATTAAGGGGCCTGTTAACGGTGCAACTTGTAATCTTTATGATTTTTCAGGCGGCGATAAAGGGACGTTGTTAGCTAGCGCAATTACAACTGAGCAAGGCCTAGCTGATTTTGGTACGAATATCACCGCAACTGATTGGGGCCTGATTGAATGTTCAGGTGGGCGCTATGTCGACGAGTTTACTGAACGCTCGTCTACAATAGATACGCCAATGATGCGGACGTTGTTACAAATGAATGGTGCTCAGGGTGCGCAGTTCTCATCAGTTGTTACTCCGTTGACAGAAATTGCGGTGACGCTAACCCTCAACGATTCCAACAGCTTTAACACAAGTTTCCCGACTTACTCTCAGCATGTTGCAGTGGCCTTTGGCATTGCAGAAGGCGTCGATATTAGCAACGACAATCCCATTGATTTATTAAATAATATTATCTCAGATGATTCCTTCGAAGCGCAGTATGGCTATGCGTTAGCGTTGTTTAGCTATCTGCAACAGCAAGATGCGAACAGCCAATGGACGCAGGTTTTAGCAACAGATTTGCAAAATCAATTGCAAAACGGCGAAGCTGTTTTTTCTGAGTCGATTCGTGGCGTGCTTGGAGAAGCGACAGACCATTATTTGAGTTTTGGTAGTTTGATTAATAGTGCGCTACAGGGCGTCAATATCCGTAGAGCAGTGATGCAACGTGGACAGTTTGTCAGCCCTGAAGACGACACGCCAATTAAAACCTTTTCAATAATTAAACCTTTGAATGAAATACGGCAGGAATTAGCGGCCTACATCACGAGCAACAATTTAAATCCTGTACCTGCTGCACCGCAAGTAACCGATGAAATGTTCCTACTTGGACAAGCGTTGGCGTTCGATAAGATTTTAAGTGGAAATAGAGATACGTCGTGCATGAGTTGTCACCATCCATTGTTGGCAAGTGGTGATGCCAGGGCCTTATCACTGGGCACTGGTGGTCAAGGGCTTGGCCAGAGTCGTGCTGGTGGCCATGTTATCGCTAGACACGCTCAGCCGTTATTTAATTTGGATTTGTTCAGCAATATGTTTTGGGATGGACGTGTCGAGCTAGTTAACGAAGATCAGTTTAGAACCCCTGCTGGAAACCAATTAACGGCTGAAATGGCCAAGGTATTTCTCGCAAAGCAAGAAACTGATGGCTTTACTGGCTATGGCGTCGTTTCTGCTCAAGCGTTGTTCCCAGTGGCAGATGCGCATGAGATGCGCGGTGTAGGGCAAGATAATGAGCTTTCACAATTGAACCCTGATGCGTTTTCTGAGATCTGGCAGCGCTTGATGAATAGACTTGGCGAAATCGATGAGTATATCACGCTGTTTGAAGCAGCTTATCCAAATACCAAGTTTAGTGAGATGACTTTTGCGCATGCGGCCAATGCAATTGCTGCGTTTGAAATAAGGGGATTCGACTTTCGAAATAATCGTTGGCAAGCCGTGATCAGCGATGTTGCCGACAATGGGGTGTTTGATAATCATGAGCTGATGGATGAGAACACCACTAGAGGGGCTCACTTCTTCTTTGAAACAGGTTGTGTTAACTGTCACAAAGGCAGCGTCATGTCTGATTTTGATTTCCACAGCTTAGCGTTCGCGCAATACGGACCGGGCAAAGGCAATGGCGTGTCAGGGATGGAAGATTTCGGACGAGAGAATATTACCCAAAACAGTCAAGATCGCGCAAAATTTCGTACGGCGCCATTGTTTAATGTTGATTTGACTGCCCCTTATGCGCATTTGGGACAATTCAATAGTTTATGGAGTCATATTCAAACCTATTCCATTCCAGAGCGTTTTTGGATAAATCTATACACGGGGTATGATCGTATCGTCGGGGGCTTTGTCCATGATCCTGTGTTCAATGATGAAGTGAGTGTTTCAGAGCGTGCGTTGTTAATGACATTTCCGATGCCTTCATTTGACGGTAATAACTACGGCTTTATTAGGACGCTGGATTATATTGAAGCCAAACTCGAACAAGCAATTGCCGATCCCGGTCGTTTAACGCTCGAGGAAGGGAAACGCATGGGAGATGGTGAGCTAGGACTTCATCGTGACATTCTGGTTCCATTTATGGAGGCGCAAACTGATGAAGGGGCCAGAGATCTATCACACCTCATTCCCCGCACAGTGCCTAGTGGACTAGAAGTGGAGCGCAGAATTAATCGCTAATACAAAAAAGCCGACGTCAAAGTCGGCTATTTTGTTTTAATTATCGCGGTTAACGATTTTGACGCTGTTTGTATTCTCTAATGACGGATAAGCGCCACAGTAGGCGAATAAAACCATAGCCGATAGCACTCGATGCTAAACCTATTACGACACATCCCGTTAATAGCGGTGGCGCTATGGTTCCTATGCTTGATAAAAACCAGTCGAGTGAAATTTCAAAGCTAAACTCATGAGTTTCACTGCCTAGAATCTTGACACCAAGTAGATACGCACCGTAGAACATTGGCGGCATGGTTAATGGATTACTAATCCAAACCAATACGACTGATAAAGGAAGGTTCACTCGAAATATCACTGCGAAAATTGCTGCAAATAACATTTGCATTGGAATTGGCATCCAAGCGAAAAACAGACCGACAGCAAAGGCCCCCGATGCACCACGACGGTTGAGGTGCCACAGGTTTGGATCGTGCAAACGAGAGCCTAAATAGCGCAAATGTTTGTGATCGCGGATTTTTTCATGATCCGGCATTATCCGTTTAATCGTTTTTCTTGGCATATACTTATTCAACTATGACTATGGAAAGACAAATGCTAGCAATGACAGCTGGCTTCTTAACGATATTGCTTTGGCCTTCGCTACCGGACTATTGGGTGGCGTTAGTGTGTTGCGGATTGGCAATACTGCTATATAAGACTCACCGGATGTCGGCAAGTTTCATTGCTGGTTTATCTATATGTATTGTATCGACGAATTTTCACTTCACCGATCTCAAGTTGTTATTGACGGCAAACTCTAGCATAAAAGGAAAGATTGTTTCACTCCCAGTACAGGGAAAACACCACAATCGCTTTTATTTTGAGCTATCTCAAATTGAGATGGGTGACTTAGTCGTTCAAACGCAGTCTCGAGTCGCCGTAATATGGCCTGGGCAACATAAACTTAACCAAGGCCAAAAGCTGCAACTTAACGTAAAAGCAAAACCAATTTCTGGATTGTTTAATCAAGGGAGCTTCAACTACCAGCGTCATATGCTGGCGAGTGGTGTGATTGCAAATGTCACGGTGTTGGAAGGAAAGTTCCTGAGCCAAAAGGTCGATTTTAGAGCCAAGAGCTCAGCACTATTAAGTGCGAAAGGAGAGCACTTGCCTGCGATGCGTTTCATCCGGGCATTAGTTATTGGTGATAAACGTGAGTTTAGCACCAGTGATTGGCAAGTGTTACAACGCACAGGTACCAGTCATCTATTTGCGATCAGTGGTTTACACCTCGGGTTGGTGTGCTTTTTCGCGTTATTGATTGTTAAACCCATCGTTAGAATTATAAAAATTGAAGCACATTTAGCACTTACATGTTCGTTAATCATCGCCTTGGCCATTGGTGTTTTCTACAGCGGGTTAGCAGGCTTTAGTTATCCAACGATTCGTGCATTGCTTATGCTTGTCGTCGCCAGTGTTTTTGTTGCACTTGGACAACGGATTGACTTATTTCGAGTAATATTGATTACGCTGTGGATTATCGGCCTAATTGATCCTTTGGGACTATTGTCCCAAGGGCTCTGGCTGTCAATTTTAGCCTTGATATGTGTGGTGATGTCCGCCCAATGGCTAAGCACTACGAGGCTAAAACCTCAAGCGGCGTGGCATACTGTAATCGCCCATTGGTTTGTCCAGTTACTCAAAATTCAAATAGGTCTTGCGATTGGCCTAAGTGCAGTACAGTTATTGTTTTTTGGCGGTATTTCAATTGTTGCACCCGTTGCAAATTTGGTTGCAGTACCCGCGATAAGTTTTGTGATCTTACCTGCGTCGCTTGTCGCAACACTCGCACAAGCATTGGGTTTTGAAATGTTAGCGTATTGGCTTTTTACTCTAGCTAACTTAACGCTTGAAGGCCTTTATTTCTTTCTAGCGTCGCTTAGTAATTTAACACTCAGTTGGCAATCGATTTTTGTTGCCCGGATATTAGTCGTTGTTTCTTTATCGGTTGCTTTATTTATCACCCTAGGCAAATTGACTCTAGTGAGACGAGGTTACTTTAGTATTGTCGCCATTCTTTTATCATCGACGTTGATGATTAGTACAATGATCGACGACGATCAAAATTGGAAGATTGATTTCCTAGATGTCGGTCATGGCAATAGTGCTGTAATCGTTAAGAATAATAGGGCAATTATCGTCGATACTGGTAACGTGTTTGGCGAGCACTCAACGATGGCGAAGAGTGTGGTGTTGCCCTTTATTTCAGTCGCTGGTATTCGAGACGTTGACTATATATTCATAACGCATATGGATGCCGATCATAGTGCTGGGTTGGTTGATCTAGAAGGTCGATTTGCTAAGGCAACGACTATCACGAATCATCAAGGGCAGTGCACTGATCGTCAAATTAATTGGCAAGGATTGCAAATTCGCGTTACACAAGCGATGGGTCTAACAAAGAAAAGTCATCGCAGCGAAAATAATGCATCGTGTTTAATCCATATCGCTGGTGGATATGGCAGTGTGTTGTTTACTGGTGATATAGAGCGGCCTGCAGAAAAGTTACTGATGGAGCAGCTTGATAAAAGCTGGCACGCAGATGTGATGCAGGTGCCACATCATGGTAGCAAGACTTCATCGTCACGTGATTTTGTGAGTTTAATTAATCCCAAATATGCAATAGTGAGTACAGCAAGTTTTAATCAATGGCATTTTCCCACGCCTATCGTTGTCAATCGTTATCAGCGGCTGGGCGCTCAGGTGCTCAATACTGCGACTATGGGACAAATTACTATTGAAATGCGTGCAAGTGGCCCAAATATAACCAATTATCGAGGTCATCGTGCGCCTTTTTGGTATAATGGCGATCTTTCATTTGGTCATTATCGGCGTTAGCGCTAGAATGACGGTAATTTATATTTAGGACAATGAGTTAAATGTCATCGACTCCTACCTTTGATTCAAAAGCTGTAGCCAAGCGATTAGTTAGCTACTTCTTAGAATACAAATCTGCTTTAATCCTCGCTGTATTGGCACTCGTTGTATACGCGGGCGTAGACGCCAGCCTTATCTATTATTCGCAAGAGTTGGTGGACCGAGGAATCACTGGCAATGATGCAAGTTTCCTTCAGCTAGGTGCTATTTTCGTAATCGGTGTCTTCGTGGTACGCGGTATTGCGAGCTTCATCTCTACCTATTTGTTAGCGTGGGTTGGCAGTAACATCATAATGAAGATGCGCCAGCAGCTTTTTAGGAAAATGCTCAATCTGCCAGTGAGCTATTTTGATAACAACAGCAGTGGTTCACTCATTTCAAAAATCACTTATGATACTGAACAAGTTTCTCGTGCGACCACGCAAGTCATCATAGTACTAATTCGTGAAGGCGCAACCATCGCTTACCTGTTGGGGATTATGTTTTATTACAGTTGGCAATTGTCGTTGATTTTCTTTTTAGTCGGACCAATGATTGGTGCGGTAATTTCATTAGTTTCTAAGCGTTTTCGTCGTATCAGTAAAAATATCCAAGGAGCAATGGGTAAGGTCACTACTTCCAGTGAACAAATGCTCAAAGCACACAAAGTTATCTTAGCGTTTTCCGGTCAGGACAAAGAAACCGCGCGTTTCGATAAAGTTAACAACTCAAACCGCCAGCAAAGTATGAAGCTTGTTGCTGCCAGCGCCTCTAGCACGCCTATTATTCAATTAATTGGCTCAATGGCGATAGCTGGCGTGTTATTTGGGTTGAGTCTAGATGGTGTCATTGAGTCGCTATCAGCTGGTGCGTTCGTTGCTTTAGTTACTGCAATGGGCAGTTTAATGCGTCCACTTAAACAAATCTCCAAGGTTAATGTTGAGTTACAGCGCGGTTTAACGGCTTGCGCTAGTGTGTTTGAATTATTGGACAAAGAAGATGCGGTAAATCTTGGTAATAAAGTGATCGAGCGTGCTGAAGGGAAGTTATCTATTGATGGATTAACCTTTGCCTATGATCGTGCCGATGGTCCAGCATTAAAGAATATCGATTTAGAGATCAAATCGGGCTCAACAGTGGCGTTGGTTGGGCGTTCTGGCAGTGGTAAATCGACGCTAGCGAGTTTATTAACGCGCTTTTACGAAAGCGACAATGAAGCCATTAAACTTGATGACGTGAGTATCAATGACATTGATGTTGATAACTTGCGCAAGCAGTTTGCCTTGGTGACGCAACAAGTTGTTTTGTTTGACGATAGTATTTACAACAATATTGCTTACGGCGCGACTTGTGATGTCAGCGATGAACAAGTACTAGCCGCGGCTAAAGCTGCGAACGTGACAGAGTTTACCGACAAAATGCCTGACGGCTTACAAAGCCCTGTCGGGGAAGATGGCGCTAATCTTTCTGGTGGTCAGCGTCAACGTATTGCGATCGCACGAGCGATTTTGCGTAATGCGCCAATGCTGATTTTAGATGAAGCAACCTCGGCACTGGATACCGAAAGTGAACGATTAATTCAGAATGCACTTGAGCACTTACAACAAGATCGTACGTCAATTATCGTTGCACACCGTTTATCCACCATAGAAAATGCCGATATGATCGTCGTCATGGACAATGGCGCTATTATTGAGCGCGGCACACATCAGGAGCTGCTGGCACAACAGGGCGCTTATTATCAGCTTCACGCAATGCAGCAATCGCAAGGCTAAGTAGTGAAAGCGTTTATTGAACAAGCGTGGCAGAAATTCCATCCAGCATTATTGCTGTTACTGCCTTTATGGGCGTTATATGGTTGCATTACTGCACTTAGACGACTGCTTTACGCAATTGGAATAAAGAAATCTGAGGCAGTAAGTGTGCCTGTGATTATCGTCGGTAACTTAACTGTTGGCGGTAATGGCAAAACGCCTGTTGTTGTTTGGTTAGTTAAACTGATGCAGTCTTTCGGTTATAACGTCGGTGTAATTAGTCGCGGCTATGGCGGCGCAAATGAAGCGACGATATTGGTGGATGAAGATACAGACTCGACTTTGTGTGGTGATGAGCCACGGTTAATTGTCAATCAAACTGGCTGTTTAATGGCGGTCGGGCGAGATCGCATTGCCGCCGCCAACCTTATTATCGAACAAGCAGAAAGTGCCGGTAAACCACTAGACTTTATTGTCAGTGATGATGGCCTGCAGCATTATCGATTAAAACGTGCGGCAGAAATCGTTGTCATTGATGGACAGCGCAGATTTGGTAATGGATGGTTGTTACCTATTGGTCCGAATCGCGAAGCGCAGTGGCGCATGAAAGACGCTATTCTTAAAATTTGTAATGGCGGCGAGCCACTGTCCGATGAAGCCTTAATGACGCTTACACCGGCGCAGTGGTTATCGGTCAAAGATAATTCGGTTGTCAAGGTTGATTTAGCTAAACAGGCGACGGTTGCAATGGCGGGCATAGGTTACCCACAGCGCTTTTTCGATACTGTTGCCAATCTAGGCATTAACACCGATAACAATGTCGGTTTTGCTGATCATAAACACTACCAACAGCAAGATTTAAAAGCGTTGGTGAATGATACACAGTGGCTGCTAATGACAGAAAAAGACGCTGTTAAATGTAAAGCTTTCGCAGCAGATAATTGGTGTTACTTACCAGTAACCGCCACTTTCCAGCCGCAAGTAGAACAAAATATTAAAAAGAAATTAGAGGAAATTCATCATGGCTTTCGACGTTAAGTTACTCGACATTATTGCTTGTCCAGTGAGCAAAGGAAAATTGGAATACGATAAAGAAAACAACGTGTTGATTTGCCGCGCATCTCGTTTAGTTTATCCAATTAATGACTCAATCCCAGTGTTGCTGGAAGAGCAAGCAACTCCGCTAGAGGAATAAATAATGGCGTTTAGCGTAATCATTCCAGCGCGTTACCAATCGTCGCGTCTTCCGGGCAAACCGTTATTGGATATTGGTGGAAAACCGATGATTCAGTGGGTTGTTGAGCGAGCTCAGCAGTCTGGCGCACAAAATATTATTGTCGCTACAGATGATGAGCGTATTAAAAGTGTAGTCGAAGGCTTTGGCGGCGTTGTTTGTATGACCAGTAGCGACCATGAGTCGGGCACTGAACGCCTTGGTGAAGTGGTTGATAAACTTGGCTTAGAAAGCGATCACATCATCGTGAACGTGCAAGGTGATGAGCCAATGATCCCGTGTGAAAATATTTCACAAGTCGCGAATTTATTAGCTGAGAAAGATAATGTGCCTATGGCGACATTAGCAGTGCCAATCGACGAAAACCTCGATATCGATAATCCAAATGCAGTGAAAGTTGTGTGCGATAAAAATGATTGTGCGCTGTATTTTAGCCGAGCACCAATTCCGTTTGATCGCGATGGTAATCATCGCTCAAATAAAGAGTTACTCGGTAAAAACTATCACCGCCACATTGGGATTTATGCTTATCGCGCTGGTTTTATTCGAGATTATTTGAAAATGGAACCATCACCGCTTGAGCAAATTGAAGCTCTTGAACAGCTGCGAGTGCTTTATCACGGTGAAAAGATTGCCGTAGGTGTTGCCCAGCACGCTCCGCCAGCTGGCGTTGATACGCAAGCGGACTTGGATCGTATTCGAATGTTTTTCAACTAGTGGTGAATCAAACGTTCTAACTTAGCCGAGTTTTGTACTCGGCTTTTTTATCCCCCAGAAAAAGAGAGAAAAGTACGTCATGGAGTTGTTAACAATTGAAAGCGTAATAACTGGTGTGTTGGAGTTCGTTATTATGTTTTTAACTGCGCATTTATTTTATAAATTTCGCCGTTTGAGCATAGAGCAAGAAAATGTAGTGTTTCGTCATTTAAGCAATGGCTTTTTGTGTTCGCTGATACTCTTTGTCGGCCCGATTGTTTTGACTTTATCAGCGGGATTTTGGGTGACGGAAGCTAATATGGATGTACTAAGTATGCTACAAGATACTCTTTATTTTCTGTTTAGTTTTCTCGGCATATTTTTCTTTTATAAAGCGGCGAACAAAGCGTTCAAAGAAAGTTAGGATAAAAAAATGCCGCTCAGTGAGCGGCATTTTTGTTATCGATGTAAGTAATTATTTATTTTGACGTTGCTCAATCAGGGCGTCTAATACGCTTGGATCTGCAAGTGTTGAAGAATCACCTAACTCATCAATCTCATTGGCTGCAATCTTGCGCAGGACGCGGCGCATAATCTTACCAGAGCGCGTCTTAGGCAGACCAGGAGCCCATTGCAGTAAGTCCGGAGCCGCAATAGCGCCAAGATCTTTACGCACCCATAGTTTTAACTCTTTGCGTAGTTCTTCAGTATCCGCAACACCGTCATTAAGGGTTACATAAGCGTAGATGCCTTGACCTTTAATGTCGTGTGGGTAACCAACAACTGCTGCTTCAGCAACATCAGCGTGGCCAACTAACGAACTCTCAACCTCAGCTGTACCCATACGGTGACCAGCTACGTTGATTACGTCATCGACACGACCAGTGATCCAGTAGTAACCATCTTCGTCACGACGTGCGCCGTCACCAGTAGTGTACATATTGTGGAAGGTTTGGAAGTAGGTCATCATGAAGCGCTCATGATCGCCGTAAACACTGCGCATTTGGCCAGGCCAGCTATCAACAATAACTAATGAACCTGCGCCTTCACCTTCAATGATTTGACCTTCAGCATCGACTAGCGCTGGTTGCACGCCAAAGAATGGGCGGGTCGCAGAGCCAGGTTTAGTCGCCGTAGCACCTGGAAGTGGGGTAATTAAAATACCGCCAGTTTCGGTTTGCCACCATGTATCAACAATCGGGCTGTTACCTTTACCAATGACATCGTTGTACCAACGCCATGCTTCTGGGTTGATTGGTTCACCAACGCTGCCTAGTACGCGAAGTGATGAGCCGTCAAAACCGTCGAAGTGTTCTTCACCTTTTGCCATTAAGGCGCGAATAAGTGTTGGTGCAGTGTAAAGTTGGTTTACTTTGTAACGATCAACAATCTGACCTAAGCGGGCCGGGCTAGGGTAGTTTGGTACGCCTTCGTGAATAACGATGGTTGCGCCATTGGCAAGTGGACCGTATACCATGTAGCTGTGACCAGTGATCCAGCCAACATCAGCAGTACACCAGTAAACGTCACCTTTTTTATAATCAAACACGTATTCATGAGTCATTGACGCATAAACCATGTAACCGCCAGTGGTGTGTAACACACCTTTAGGTGTACCTGTGGAGCCAGAAGTGTAAAGGATAAATAGTGGATCTTCTGCCGCCATTTCTTCAGCTGGACAATCAGTTGACTCATTGGCGACTACGTCGTGCCAGTAAACATCACGGCCTTCAACCCAACCAACTTCATTACCTGTGCGTTTTAATACGATTACGGTTTCAACACAGGTTACAGCGGGGTTTTCTAACGCGTCGTCGATATTGCCTTTAAGTGGCACCAAGCGGCCACCACGTGGGCCTTCATCGGCTGTAATGATTACTTTTGCGTTGCCGTCGATAACACGTGACGAAATAGATTCAGAAGAGAAACCGCCGAAAATTACCGAGTGGATAGCGCCAATGCGCGCACAAGCAAGCATGGCCACAGCAGCTTCAGGCACCATTGGCATGTAGATTGATACTACATCGCCTTTTTTAACGCCTTTTGATTTTAGTGCGTTAGCGAATTGACACACATCGCGATGTAAATCACGGTAGGTAAGTTCTCGCTTGTCGTTTTCGTCATCGCCTTCCCAGATAATGGCAACATCATCACCGTTATTCGCTAGGTGACGATCAAGACAGTTTGCTGCTGCGTTAAGTGTACCGTCTTCAAACCACTTAATATCAACATTTGGCGCGGCAAAGTTGGTGTTCTTTACTTGGGTAAAAGGCTTGATCCAGTCGATACGCTTACCGTGTTCACCCCAAAACTTTTCAGGGTTGTCGACTGACTCTTGATACATCGCTTGGTATTTGTCGTTGTCTACTAGCGCGTTCTGTGCAAAATCATCTGCTACAGGGAAAATTTCTGGATTCGTCATGATTTATCCTTTCTTCTTATAATCAGCCAAAGTATGTTTTTTGCAGCATACGACTACCATTAGACCTTGGTATATCGATTGTCGTAGGATCAGCGTTTAACGTTATATCCGAAAGTGGTCGGCTTAGTAAAGCGTTGTTTTTTCGGTAGCTTTATCTGCGGCTGGTAGCGACAATCGCTATCATCTTGGGTAAGATAGCCAGTGCTTATGTCAATAATTGCAGCGAATAATAATAATAAGAATAGGTAATAAGGAATAACTAAAATGGCAGAAAGTAGTGGCTTATTGGGCTTAATTTCTATCGGTTATGTTGGATTATTGTTTTTGATTGCTTGGCTTGGTGATCGCCATTTTAATATCTTTAGCCATTCTACTAAGAACATCTTTTATGGTTTATCGCTCGCAGTTTATTGTTCGTCGTGGAGTTTTCTCGGTACCGTAGGGATGTCGAGTGACAACTTGCTGTCGTATATTCCTGTTTATCTCGCGCCAATCCTACTCTTCATCTTGTTTTTCCCGTTACTGACACGGATTTTAGAAATTACCCGCGAACTTAAAATAACATCTTTAGCGGATTTTATCGCATCGCGTTACGGTAAATCACAAGGACTTGCAGCGTTAATCACTGCTATTGCGTTAATTGGTACCTTGCCTTATTTTGCGCTGCAGATTAAAGCGATGGTTAATAGTGTCCGAATTTTCGATGGCGCTATTTCTACTGATAACTTCACGTTGGCGTTTGTGATTGCGATGATACTGGCGTTGTTCACATCCTTGTTCGGTACGCGTAAGCTCGATGCAACGGAGCATCACCCAGGGTTAATGTTAGCTATCGCCTTTGAGGCAGTTATTAAGCTAGTCGCATTTCTTTTAATCGGTTTAGTTGTTTGCTTTGTCGCCTTTGATGGGTTTAGCGATATTTGGTCGCAAGCCAGCGAACGTCAGCTAATTAACCATGAAAATTCTTTTTATAACTGGGGCAGTTTGTTTGCGCAAACGCTGGTAATGATGGCTGCATTTTTATGTATGCCGCGTCAATTCCATACCATGATGGTAGAAGCTCAAGATAAACATGCATTGCGTAAGAGCCGTTGGGTATTTCCGATCTATCTGGTGTTGGCAGGACTGTTTGTTCTTCCGTTAGCGCTGGCGGGCAAGTTGATTATGGATCCAAACGTGTCGCCAGATACTTATATGATCAGCGTACCATTGTTTTTAGGATACGATTTCTTAAGTTACTTTGGATTTCTAGGCGCTGTATCTGCGGCGACCGGCATGGTGATAGTTGCAGCCTTAACCATTTCTATTATGGTGAGTAATGAGTGGGTAGTACCATTATTACTGCGCACCAATACCATTGAGCAACGGAGTTTTGAGAAATTCTCAAGCTCTATTTTAAATATCCGCCGCGTTGTCATTTTTATCATGATGGGATTGTCTTGGCTCTTTTACACGCAGGTTTCAGGTCAAAACTCCTTGGCCAATTTAGGGCAAATCTCATTTGGCGTATTTATTCAGATTTTACCCGGTTTAGTCGGTGGCGTTTATTGGAAACATGGCAATAAGAAGGGCGTTTACGTTGGCTTGATCATGGGACTCTTTATCTGGTTTTATACCTTACTTAAACCAGTGCAAGATGCGCCAGACTTCTTTACCAATTTAGCGTGGTTAAGTGATGTTGAGCCAAGTTATAACTGGATTTTAGTTAGCTTAATTTTCAATACTTTGTTTTATGTTTGGGGCTCGATGATCTTCAGACCTGGTGTGCGTGAACGCATGCAAGCTGGTCTATTCGTTAATAAAGCTGACCATGAAAAAACCATAAAAAGTTCTGCGGTAACTGAACAAGAATTAATGATGTTGGCGAGTCGATTCATTGGCCAGCCTCGCGCGCTTGCTAGCTTTATTGAGTTCGACGAAAGATTTGCGACGCAAAAGAATTCCAATAAAAGCGCCAGCGCGTCTTTGATTACTCATACCGAACTTATTCTAGCGTCGGTTATTGGTACTTCGTCGGCGTCTCTGGTAATGAACTCAGTACTAGAAGGGCGTGATATGCCCCTTGATGATTTAGTGGTGCTGATTGATGAAGCGTCTTCGAAAATAATCACCAGTCAGAAATTAATGCATAGTGCGATTGAACACGCCAGTGAAGGAATGAGTGTTATCGATCAAAACTATAATTTAATGGCATGGAATCAGCGTTACGCTGACTTATTTGACTATCCACCTAACTTTCTTGAAGTGGGCAAGCCAATTAGTGAGTTGATCCGCTATAACGCCGCGCGTGGTTTTTGTGGTAATGGTGATGTCGAAGACCACGTCAAACGTCGGATGGCACGTGTTAAAGAGGGCGTTTCATATTCATTCGAGCGCAATCGCCCAGACGGTAAAGTAATAAAGATGCAGGGTAACCCAATGCCCAATGGCGGTTTTGTTACGACATTCTCTGATATCACGCAGTATCGGCTAGTAGAGCGAGAACTCGTTAAGGCCAAAGAAGATCTCGAAGTGCGGGTAAAAGAGCGTACCAAAGCGCTTTCCTCTGCTAATGCTGACTTGTTAGAAGCAAAAACAAAGGTCGATCAAGTTAACCTTAGTAAAACACGATTTATGGCGGCGATTGGTCATGACTTAATGCAGCCGCTCAATGCCGCACGCCTATTTACAGCGTCGTTATTACAGCAAGAACATTCAGATCCCGAAGTTAAGAATACGGTACGTCACATTGCGGACTCTTTAAAGTCCTCAGGGGAGTTACTGGCCGACTTACTCGATATTTCAAAATTAGAGTCAGATGCAATAGAGGTTAAGAAGGCAGATTTTCCTGTGTCGATGTTGCTTAGTAACTTTAATGCAGAATTTGGCGCAATGGCGGTTGATTCGTCTGTCGATTATCGCTCAGTAAATTGTAAAGTAGCCGTGCATAGCGATATCAATTTGTTACGCCGTATCGTACAAAACTTTTTAACCAATGCGTTTCGTTATGGCGCTGGCGGCAAGGTACTTTTAGGCTGTCGTCGTCATGGCGATGAGCTGAGCATCGAAGTATGGGATCAAGGACAGGGGATCCCCGAAGATAAAGTGGACGATATATTCTCTGAGTTTCAGCGTTTAGAAGACAGCTCGGTATACGATCGTAATGGTTTAGGTCTCGGCTTAGCAATTGCCGATCGAATCGCCAAGGTGCTTGGCCACAAAATATCGCTGCGCTCGACGGTTGAAAAAGGCTCTATGTTTAGTGTATCTGTGCCTATTGTTAAGCAATATGCGCCAAAAGCGGCAGCGCCTGTTGCTAACTTTGGGGCTAACCAGCTTGCCGGTATTAAAGTGTTATGTATCGACAATGAAGAAAAGATTCTGGTTGGCTTGGAGCTTTTATTAAAGCGTTGGCAGTGTGTAGTGATGTCGGCCAAGAGTTTAGAAGAAGCCATTGAGCTTATTGATGACAATGAATTACCGGATGTAATGCTGGCAGATTATCACTTAGATCATGACAAGACGGGTTTAGATGCGATGGAAGCCTTACGTCAGAAATACGCAGTTGAAATCCCTGGCGTACTTATCACAGCAGATACGCGTAATGAATTGGTTGAGGAAGTTGAGGCTAAGAACTACAAGTACATGGCTAAGATGGTTCGTCCCGCCGCATTGCGCGCAATGATTTCGGGACTAATTTAGGTTTAGATAAAGGAAATAGGCGTGAGTGAAGAAAAAGCCATTTTACAAACATTAAAAAAGCAATTGAAGTTGCGAGGTTTAACCTATGTTGACGTCGCTGAACACTTGGAGCTTAGTGAAGCGTCCATCAAGCGTTTATTCGGCGAAGGAAATATCAGCGTTAGTCGATTGGAGTCTATTTGCAGGTTACTGTCTATCACGCTGACAGATCTCGTGATGATAGCTCAACTCGATCAAACACAAATTTCCAGTTTGACCTATGAGCAAGAGCAGCAAATGGTGGCAGACGAACGGCTTTTGATGGTGTCAGTGTGCGTGATTGACGGTTATTCTTTTGAGCAGATTACCTCGCAGTATGACATTACAGAGGTAGAGTTGATTCGTCATCTAGCGCATTTAGATCGCCTTAAGATTATTGAGCTTCAACCAGAGAATAGAATCAAACTGTTAATTAGCCCGAGTTTTAGTTGGCTGGCTAACGGTCCAATACAGCAATATTTCCAGCAACATATCAAAGAAGAGTTTTTTAAGTGTCAATTTAACCAAGATAATGAAAAGTTACTGGTGATAAACGGGCTCTTATCTGATGCTAGTAACAATGAATTACAAACGGAAATGCAACAGCTTATCAATAAGTTTGCAGCGTTAAAGAAAAGCGAACAGCGGGTATCAATGGACAACAAACACGGGACGACACTTGTAGTAGCGATGCGCCAATGGACATCGAGCCTGTTTGAGAAAAACGCTAGGTAGCTATCGCAATGAACTTATAGCAATGAACCAAAGCAAAGAAAAAGGCGACTTAAAGTCGCCTTTTTTAATGTTTTACGTAGCTATTACAACGAAGGGTTATTCACTTCTAACTGACTTAGTGCGATAACCGCTTGAGTACGGTTTCGTACATTAAGTTTTCTAAAGATCGCTGTCGCATGGGCTTTGATAGTCGCTTCAGAGACATCGAGATCGTAAGCGATTTGCTTGTTTAGTAAACCCTCGCCAAACATTTGCAATACTTTGTACTGTTGTGGCGTAAGTTCAGCGAGACGATTAGCGAAATCACCTTCTTCAGAGATATCTTCTTTTGATAAGTCTAAACCTGCTGGTAACCAAGTTTCGCCTTGTAAGATTGCATCTAACGCGGTGGCTAAGTCTTCCATCGATGTTGATTTGGGAATAAAACCACAACTGCCGTAGTGCATCGCTTTAGCGATAGTTTTCGTATCTTCATGGGCTGAGATAACAACCACCGGAATAGCAGGGTAGTGACTGCGTAGATGAATTAAGGTTGAATAACCATGTGAACCAGGCATGTTGAGATCTAAAATGATTAGGTCAAGCATAGAATCATTATCTAGCTGCGCTTGCAGCGAATCTGCTGATTCAGCTTCGAGCCATGTCGTATCGGGATAAGCGTTATCAAGCGCCTGTCGTAAAGCACTCCTAAATAGCGGATGATCATCGGCTATGACTATTTTAAAACGCTCTGACATACTTTATTCCTTATTATTATTTTCGATGAGTGTACAACGACGACTCGCCAAATATCAATCAATTGACCCTTAGCCAAAAGTCTAACACGCTTGATTTTTAAGCGCTAGCGCTGGTTTTCGACGCTCAAATAAAAGCAACGAATGGCTTTTTTTGATAATTAATTTATAATCCCGCTCCATTATTGAAAGAGAACATTAGGTAACTTCATGATAGATGTACCTGCAAAGCCAGCCGCAGATTATCCATTTCCACCAAAGCCAAAGCAGTTAACGCCGGAGCGTACTACTGAGCTTAAGGAAAATATTAAGCGGATGTTGGTGGAGCAAAACGCCGTATTAGTTGCGCATTACTACACAGACCCTGAAATTCAAGCACTTGCAGAAGAAACCGGTGGTTGTGTTTCTGATTCGCTAGAAATGGCGCGTTTTGGTGCTGAGCACCCAGCGAAGAAATTAATCGTTGCTGGCGTGAAGTTTATGGGGGAAACCTCAAAGATCTTAAGTCCTGATAAAACCGTGTTAATGCCAACATTAGAAGCGACGTGTTCACTTGATGTTGGTTGTCCAATTGAGGAGTTTAGCGCTTTTTGTGATGAGCATCCTGATCGTACCGTTGTGGTTTACGCCAATACATCTGCCGCCGTTAAAAAACGCGCAGATTGGATTGTAACCTCAAGTATTGCCCTTGAAATCGTTGAACACTTAGACGAGCAAGGTAAGAAGATTATTTGGGGACCAGATCGTCATTTAGGTGGCTATATTCAACGTGAAACCGGCGCCGATATGCTGTTATGGCAGGGTGACTGTATTGTTCACGATGAGTTTAAAACCAAAGCGCTTATCGATATGAAAGCGGTTTATCCTGACGCACAAATTCTGGTACACCCAGAATCGCCGAAAGAAATCGTTGAACTTGCTGATTCAGTAGGGTCCACCAGCCAACTAATTCAAGCAGCTCAAGCGTCTGATAAAGAAACTTTTATCGTCGCAACTGACCGCGGTATTTTCTATAAAATGCAGCAACTAATGCCAAACAAAACCTTTATTGCCGCACCAACAGCTGGTGAAGGTGCCACGTGTCGCTCATGTGCCAACTGTCCTTGGATGGCAATGAATGGCCTAGAGGCGATTGAAAATGCGCTGGCGACAGAAAACCCAGTAGAACACGAAATCTTTGTTGATGAGTCTTTACGCGAAGGCGCGCTTATTCCATTGCGTCGTATGCTAGATTTCGCAGCAGAATTGAAAATGAAAGTGAAGGGTAACGCGTAAGTAGTTAACTTATGCAAAAACAGGCGCAGGTTGTTTAGTAACCACTTGATAAAACAAGCGTTGCTTTAGTCAAGTGGTTCACATACACTAGCGCCATCTTTTAGACAGCCTTTGTCTAAGCGTTGACTAGAGTTATAAAGATTCAAGTCGAATATCCAAAACGGTGAGGTGTCCGAGTGGACGCTAAAGGTTTAAGTGCACGCTGGCGTGCTACGAAGGCCTCTATCCGAAAGTGAAGCTGTTTATTAAAGCAATTAAACTTTGAATATCTTATACGGTGAAGTGTCCGAGTGGCCGAAGGAGCACGCCTGGAAAGTGTGTATACGGAAACGTATCGAGGGTTCGAATCCCTCCTTCACCGCCATCTTTTTTTATCTATCCCCGCAGTTTATAATTAAACTATCAGTTGTTTTGACGATTTAATTTAGCTAAATGATTAGTCTAAAGTGTCAAATGCTCATTTAAGATTGTTAAGGAAAACACATGCGATATCTATTTCTACTCATATTCATTTTTTGCACTTGTTTTTCGTATGCGATGTCGTCCGAGAAATCACTAGAAAGTTTACAGTTCTTGCCTCTCAAAGAAAGATATTTTCGAATGGGAGAAAGCTTTTTCCTTGAAAAAACTGCCAGACCAGATTACAAGCAAGCGTACAAGTACTATAAAAAGGCCGCTGAATATAGTCATAAACTAGCTGAATTTCGCTTGGGGTTGATATATCTAGAAGGGGTAGTAGGCCCCAAAGATCGAAATAAAGCAATTCAATGGTTTGAGAAATCAGCGCAGCAAGGCTTGTTAGAATCGCAATTCAATCTCGTCGTTTTGCTCTGGCATGAAGGCAAGAATGATGAGGAGATTCAGCGCGCATTTTACTGGGCAGAACAATTAATGAAGCAAGATGATATTTACGGCTATTATGCAACCGGCAGAATGTTGCTCAGTGGAGAGGGGACAAAATACAATCCGAAATTGGGTATTAAGCGTCTTGAACATGCTGCCAAGAAAGGAGAATACAAGGCAGCGAATGAGCTCAGCTTACTGTATAAAAATGGACAGCTACATGTGAACAAGTCTCTCAATAAAAGTTATCAATGGGCTGAGTTTTCCGCAAAAGCTGGAAATGCGAGGGGACAACTGCTTCTGTCATCACTGTTGTTAGATTGGGAATTGCCGTTTTTTAATGTGGCTAAGGGCAAGGAATGGTTATCTAAAGCGGCAGACGGAGGTAATGAAATAGCAATCGAATGGCTAGAAAAAATAACCGATAAAGAAAAAGCATTAGCGAAGTAACCTATTTATGTATCTATTGATTTAAGTAACCTATATAGGTTACATTGTTGTGGTGTTACCTAGAAATGTTACTTTAGACGCAAGAGTCATCTTGTAGTCGGCGAGCGAAACCATGACAAAATCAAACTCTCAGCCAATTTCATTTGTCGCAGTTCTGACTGGAGATATCGTAAAATCCCGTCAAATCGAACAAGCGATTTATGATGATTTACTTTACAGCTTAAACAACGTGTTGGCTTATGTTAGTCAGCAGCACGGCGACAATGCTTTTCAGTTTATTCGGGGTGATAGCTTCCAACTGGTGGTACACGATGTAGAGCAGGCTCTTAAATACGCACTTTTAATTCGATTGGCCTGTAAAGAGTTAGAGGAAACGTTAGATTGTCGTATTAGTATCGGGATCAGCGGTAATGACGTGCTACGGCATCAGATCGGTAATTCTACCGGTGATGCGTTTACATTGTCGGGGCAGGGATTGGACACTTTGAAGGACGATCGCCTATTACTGCGAGCCTTTGATAAGAATTTCAATCGACATATCGCATTGTTAATTCAATATGTCGATCATCAAATGAGTCAACTGACCCAGCGTCAAGCAGCCATCTTTCAGCTAAAAATTCGCGATCCAGAACTAATTCAGCAACAGATTGCCGATTTATTGGGGGCGCAACGAGTCTCTATTTCCCGCTCTTTAAAAACTGCGCGCTATGATTTATTAGCGCAAGCAATTGATCATGTAAGCAGGGAGATAGGAGGGCTAACGAATGGATAAGTTGTGGCTGACCTTTGGTGGATTGATGATTATGCAGATATTTGTGCAGTTTTATTGTCAACCAAGGCAATGGCGTGAAGAACAGACCAGAAGAGGGATTAAATCGTTAGCGCTAGTGAAATACAGTATTGCTCAGGCGGTATTTGCGAGCGTAGTGATACTCTTTGTCACACAGGACTTGCAATCAATTTTAACGTTAGTCATTGTGTTGAGTATTTCTCACTGGTTGATTGGCTGTATCTTGCTGTTGTCCAGAAATAAAGTGAGAGTGCTGCTGATCACTCAGGCGCTGCAGTGTTTGATCTTAGTATTGATCGCATTTCACGTGTGTGGCGTCGAACTGTCAACTATCCTATCACCATTAGTAGATAAGCTTCATGGCAAACACTTAGCGGTGTTAATCGCCTATCTTCTTGTTTTAAAACCAACCTCATTGCTTATCAGCAGCGTACTAGTAAAATACTCGCCGATTGATAAGAATAAAAATGAAGGCTTAATTGCTGGTGGTGAAATCATCGGCTATCTAGAACGATTATTAATCTTAACCTTCGTACTGATAGGCCAATATGCGGTTATTGGCTTTATCTTGGCGGCTAAATCTATTTTCAGATTTGGAGAATTAAACAAAGAAAGCGATCGTAACTTAACAGAGTATGTGTTGTTGGGCTCTCTGTTGTCAGTGACAATCACTTCTATGATCGGCTTGGGAGCAAAGTTCATTTTAGCAGCTTAATTGTCCTGAAATTGATCTAAAACAATTTTTAGCAAATACAAAAGCTACTCCACAGCGTTAATACCTTTAAAATAGACTGGTGTTAAATTTGTGAAAATCCATATGAAGACTAATGGACTAGCCACTGGAGTAGCGATGAATCGCCGCGACCTTAAAATCTTAGTTGTTGATGACGTACCTAATAACGTAAAGGTTTTATTGAATATTTTAAAAGAAGAGGGGCTTTCTCTCTCGTTTTCCTTAAGTGGACAAGACGCTGTTAATCTCGCCCAGCAAGAGCGTTTCGATCTGATTCTATTAGATGTCATGATGCCAGGTATCAATGGATTTGAAGCGTGTAAGGCAATACACCAAACTACTTTAAATAGTGACACGCCAATTATTTTTATTTCGGCGAGAACAGATGTTGAATCTATCTCTCGTGGTTTTGCGATTGGCGGTGTGGATTACATTGTAAAACCGTTCCATCCTGAAGAAATCATTGCGCGAGTCAATACGCATCTCGAGTTATCTCTAAATCGTCGTGAACTGAAAAGTGAGCTCAAGCATTTAAGTCATCGCGCTGCGCACAAAGAACAACGATTGATGGACGAAATTGAACAGTCGCAGCGTGACATGATCCATGTGTTGATGGAATTAATGGAAATGACCTCGGATGAAACGGGCCAACACATTAGGCGTGTCGCCGATTGCGCGAAGTTGTTAGCGCAATATATGCCACAGCTCGATGAAGATGATGTTTGTCTGATTTATCACGCAACACCGATGCATGACATTGGCAAAGTCGTCATCGACAAGTCAATTCTGCACAAGCCAGCGAAATTGACACCAGAAGAATTTGAAATAATGAAAACGCACACCAGTAAAGCGGCTGCATTATTTCCCAAACCAAAGCGCCGCATCATCAATGCCGCGTCAATTATTGCTATCGAGCATCACGAGCGTTGGGATGGAACTGGATATCCTAACGGATTAGCGGGAGATGAAATACACATTTACGCGCGAATTGTTGCGTTAGCCGATGTGTTTGACGCCTTAACTCATAACAGAACCTACAAGCCTGCTTGGCCAGTGGACAAAGCACTGGATTACATTCGCAAAGAGCGTGGCAAACACTTCGATCCTCAGGTCGTAGATGTATTCTTTGAGCATATTGATGAGTTTGTAGCGATTTTAGATGATGAGCAAAGTGCCATTTTATAAGCGAGCTATCAGCTTTTTATTAGGTCTTTTGTGTTTATTAATGCTGTGTTCGGTAAACGCTGAGCAAGTTTCCAAAATCAATTTGACGAAAGAACAACAGGTTTGGGTTGCTGAAAATCCGCTGATATATGTCGGTGTCAGTAGTGATTGGCCGCCGTTTGAATATCAAGATGTGCTAGGAAACCCACGTGGCATAGATATCGATATTCTTAATTTAATATCTGCGCGAACAGGCTTAAATTTTGAAATCAAATCGGCTAAGTGGTCTGATAATTTAGCGTCTTTTAAAGCGCAGCAGCTCGATTTATTGATCGGTGTAAAATATTTGCAAGAGCGCGAAGCTATAGGACATTACTCCAGCGCCTATTTGCAGGTGTTGGATTACTTTTTTGCCCATCAGCGTTATGCCGATACGCCATTTAGTGAGTTAACCGATAAACGTATCGCTATACCAAGAGAGTATGCAACGAGCCATTTTATACGAGATAACTTTCCCCATCTTCAGTTATTGGTCGTTGATACTTTATACGATGCTATTGACGCGGTGATTGAAGGCAAAGCAGATTTGCTTTTCAACAATTACCAAACCGTATCTTATATTCTGACTCAGAATAATATAAACGACATTGTTCCTAAACAGTCGATGCGGCACACAGGTCGCACTGGTATTCATTTACTTAGCCGTCATTCAAAGCCTATTTTGGCTGAAATTATTGAAGTCGCGTTGCAAAGTATCACGCTTGAAGAGAAAGAAAATCTCAGCAGGCTTCATATGGGCTTAGCACGGACTGCATTATTTGAGCGGTTTGAGCGAGCTAATATTGAATTTACCGATCAAGAAAAAGCTTATTTGTTGAGTAAGCCTGTCATTACCATGACGGGAGATCCCAATTGGTTACCTTATGAAGGACTCGATGAGCAGGGCAATTACGTTGGAATAGTGCCAGACATGCTCGATCTTTTTGAAGAGCGGCTTGGCATTGTATTTAAGCGAGAAATTGGTCCGAGTTGGATAGATTCGGTAAAGCTATTTGAGAGTAACCAAGTTGATGTTATCTCCGAGACTTATCAGTCAGATATCGGTGATAATACGTTATATACCAATGCATATTTGTCGAGTCCTATTGTGTTAATTATGCGAGATAAGCAGCAGTTTGTCGGCGATTATCGCGATGTAGCGCCACTAGAATTGGGACTAATTGAAAATTATGGCTACACCAAGCAGGTAGAGCAGAGTTTTCCCAACAAAGTGTTTTTCCGTTACGGCGATATCGATGTTGGTTTGAACGCGGTAGCAACAGGCAAAGTCGATGTATTGTTTGCCACGTTAGCGCAAGCGAGCTATCACATGGCATCGCAAGGCATGAATAATCTGCGTATTGTTGGACAAACGCCTTTTAAAACAGAGTTATCTTTTGGAACACATAAAGATAATCAATTATTGGTGTCAATTCTCAACAAAGCATTATTGTCTGTCTCCCAGAATGAGAAGCAGGCGATCGTTCAACGGTGGGGCGATGAAAAATTTGTTTCTCGCGTCGATTACACCTTAGTATTGATAGTATTTCTGATTGCGGTCGTGCTGTTGATTTTAATCGTTTCTTGGTATCAAAAATTATTCCGAGAAACTCAGGCTCGGCAAGAAGCGCAAGCCCACTACAAGTTGTTGTTAGAGTCACTGCCAAGTCAGGTGATGGTGGTGAATTTGGACGGCATAATTGAAGACGTTAACAAACAAGTACTCGAAGATTATCAGTGCAGTGCCCAGCAATTAATCGGTCAACCATTCGTTAACCTGCTCAATGAACCAAGAAACTTTACGTTTTTCAGTAATATGATCGAAGAAGATGGCATTGAGCAATTAACCATCGAATTTAAATGGCAGAATCAAGTTCATGCGATGATGTTATCTATGCTGCCAATCAGTGTGAACAACAAACCTGCATTGTTAACCTTGGTTGTCGATATCACGAGCCGTGTCACCATGGAAAAGATGATTATTGATGCGCGAAACTCAGCAATTGAAGCAAATAATGCAAAGTCATCGTTTTTAGCCAACATGAGTCATGAAATTCGCACACCAATGAATGCGATTATTGGTTTTAGTCAACTGCTTAGTGCCAGTGTTGAAGAGCCTAAAGCGCAATCTTATTTAAAAACCATTCGCAGCGCAGGAAACTCACTGTTGGTATTGATCAATGACATTCTTGATTTGTCTAAAGTCGAAGCTGGCAAACTTCAGTTGCAACTCAAAACCACTAACTTATCGTCATTGCTACGAGAAGTGATTCAGATCTTTGAAATCGATACCAACGAAAAATCTATCGAATTGCACATGAACATCGACCCTTATATGCCTAACCTAAAGCTCGATGAAGCTCGATTGCGTCAGGTGTTATTTAATCTAGTGGGTAACGCCGTTAAATTTACCCAACGTGGTAAAATTGAGCTCAATGTTGAGCTAACTCTATGTAACGATGATTTGGCGGTTTTAAAGGTCGCGGTGTCCGACACTGGCGTAGGAATTAGCCCTCAAGCTCAAAAAACTATTTTTGACAGTTTCACTCAAGCGAATGAGCATAAAAATGTACATGCGGGAGGGACTGGCCTGGGACTGGCGATTAGTAAACGCTTGATCGAATTGATGGGGGGCGAGCTCACAGTGACCAGCGAGCTTAACCGCGGCTCTACATTTGCTTTTACACTACCAAATATCGCTCTAGTTACAGATGAAGTTACTAAGAAAAGACTGTCGGGAAGTGACACAATACAATTCATGGCGCAACGTATTTTGGTGGTCGATGACGTTGAAGATAATAGGGCATTGCTCAAGCAATGGCTGACGATGCTTGGTCTAGTGGTAGAGAGTGTGAGTGATGGCCAAGCTGCAATCGATGCAACATCCGACAGCGATTTCGATTTAGTACTACTGGACTTAAAAATGGCTGGGCTGAGTGGACATGAAGCGGCGAGCGTGATCAAACAACGTCGGCCCAAATTGCCTATAGTTGCAGTGTCAGCTTCGTCAAGCAGTGAGCAGATTGATTACAATGACTTTGTCGGCTATTTGTCTAAGCCAATATTACAGAGCGATCTGATTGATGAGCTTAAAAAGCACTTAGCGTTCAGTGTGGTGCAATTTAATGATAATGCCGTAGAATCAAATTCACTAATATTGAGTTATGAAATAGTGTCGGCGCTTACCTATAACTATGAACTTCGAGCGAAAAAGGTATTAGAAAGAAACAGTTTAGACGAAATCAAAAACTTTGCTGATGACCTTACGCACAGCGCCCAGCAGTTGCAGTGTCCCGAGCTGATTTCGTTTTGTCAGCAACTATTGATTGCCGTTGAATGTTTTGACGTCATCGAAATTCAAAACCTAATGGAATCATTTATTAGCCAATTCAAAGATGAATCAGGTGCAAGATTAAGCTATTTAAAAAGCTAGAAATCTGTGCTTTACTATCATTCTTTTGTATATGTTATAGCTTAAAAGTAGTTATATAGTATTATTTTACGTAAGGTTAAGGGCTTAATGTCTTACACTTTGTTGTTTACGTTATTGGCTTTGGGCGTTAGTGCTCTGGTGGGTCGATGGTATTTTAAACTCCCAAATAACATCTGGTTGTTGTTTTTTGCACAGCCGTTAGCGATGTGTGCGACTTCTTTAATGGTTCTAGTGAGTGGTATTTTAGGCCAACATCTCGCGCCAGATCCTGAAATAGCGACCCTCCCCATATCTACGCTTATTATTGGCGTGGCGATCGCCGTGATTCCTGCAAATAGACTAACTAATCGTATTGGACGTCGTTTCAGCCTATTGGTTGGTTTATCCATTGCTGTGTTTGGCGCATTAGTGTCGGCGTTCGCCGCTATGAATTCATCATTTTGGTTGCTGGTTGCGGGCAGTATCCTACTGGGCTTTAGTATGTCATTTGTCGCGCAAATGCGTTTTTGTGCACTAGAAAGTGTTGAGAGTGATGATAGCGCTAAGGCGCTGTCAATCTTGATGGTGGGTGGTATTTTCGCAGCGATGTTAGGGCCAGAATTAGCGGTGGCTGGTAAAGATTGGATAGCATCACCGCACGGTTTTGTTGGCTCTTTCGTCGGACTTGCAGTCATTATGGTGCTCAGCATGCTGGCAATTTCTCAATTAACACCGACGCAAGCAAAAACGGAAACAGCAAGTGGCGAATCTCGATCTTTACTTGAAATTTGTAAACAGCCGATATTTTTAGTTGCATTAGCCAGTGCTGGTATCGGCTATGGCGTAATGAGTTATGTCATGACTGCAACGCCACTTAGCATGCACGTGATTGACGGCCATTCGCTTGAGCAAACTAAATGGGTGGTACAAAGCCATATTATCGCGATGTATTTACCGTCGTTATTCTCGGCTTGGATTGTTCGAAAACTCGGTTTGTTAAACGTGATGCTTATTGGTGTATTGTGCTATTTAGCCGTTGTATTGTTCGCCTTATTAGGTCACAGCGTCATGCATTATTGGTGGGTAATGGTGCTATTGGGTGTTGGTTGGAATTTCCTATTCTCAAGTGGCACGTTACTGTTACCAAAGTCATATCAATCTCACGAGCGCTTAGGCGCGCAAGCTGTTAATGATTTCAGTATTTTCGCAACGCAAGCTTTGGTGTCATTACTGGCGGGAGTTGTTTTGTTTAATTTTGGTTGGATAGCCTTGGTGTTAGTTGGGTTACCTTTTGTTTTAGCGATGTTAGCTATTGTGATATTTGCTAACAAGAATGCTTCAATCGTTAGTAAGTTAGGCAGTTAACGTGATTAATGCGCGCTCGAATAAAAATATTTTAAAGCTCATCAAGTATGGGCCTATTACGGTTGTTTTGTGTTTCTCGGCGGTGATGAGTACCTTGCTTATCAAAGAGAATACGGCGTCACTTGAACGCGAAATTGCGACACTCTCTCACAATGCCATTAGCCAACAGCGCTTGGTGCTGAAAAACCAAATCGACGCGTTATCGTCACACATTTCATTTGAGAAAAACACGGCGACTGAGCAACTTCAAAATGGTATTCGTGAGCGGGTTCATGAGGCTCATGCCATTGCTTCCGGAATTTATCGCAGTAATCAAGATTTGCCGAAGGCTGAGATCGGTAAACGAGTGAAAGATGCTTTGCGTAATGTAAGATTTTTAGAGGGGCGAGGTTATTTTTTCGCGACATCTCTCGATGGCGTTAGTGAATTATTGCCAATTCAGCCAAGCCTAGAAGGTACATCAATTACAACCATGGTTGATATCAAGGGAACTAAAATTGTTAAAGAGATGATCGCGTTAATGAAAGAGCGCGACGAAACTTTTTATCACTATTGGTTCCAAAAACCCGATTCTGACGGCAAGCCCTACTTTAAAGTGGGTTTTATTAAGTTGTTTGAACCACTTAATTGGTATTTAGGCACTGGTGAATACCTCGTTGATTTTGAAGCGCACTTACAAAAATTGATGTTAGCGCGTTTGCAGCTCAGCCGCGCCGATTTAGGCTTTGATTATTACATCGTCGACGAGGAGCTCAATTATATTGCTCATGATGATCCTACTGTGCTTGGTGAGCAATCGAATGCGCCAATATTTCACGCAAAACAGCGCCATACACTGGCGACAGACGGTCAGTTTTTAGAATCGACTAATACCTTTACCGATGCGAATGGGCTTTTAACGGGAAATATTATCTACGCGCGGCACAATCCGGACTGGCATTGGACCTTAGTTGGCGAAATCGATCTTAACGAAGTGAATCAATATTTTTTAGATCATAAAGCAGAGCTTGAAGCACAGAACCAAGAGACATTGGTTAAATTATTATTGCTAAGTACGTTACTGAGTTTGCTATTGGTTGCTGTGTGTTTTGTTATTTCTCGCAACACCGCTAAACGCTTCAAGCGCTACGAATCGAAAATACTTCTCAATTTGTCACAGCTTAATGAAAATAAAGAGCAGTTAAATTTTTTAGCGAATCACGATCCGCTGACTAAACTGCCAAACCGTCGCGAATTAGAATCTTCCATTGAGCGAGATATTGAGCTGTGTCGAGATTCAAACACTCAGCTGGCGGTAATGTTCTTTGATTTAGATGATTTCAAAAAAATTAACGATCATTACGGCCATGCTACTGGCGATAGTTTACTTACCATTCTTGGCGAGTCCTTTAGTAATCTATTAGGGCCGAAAGACAATGTATTTCGTTTTGGCGGTGATGAATTTATTTTCAGTTTTCCGATGCTCTATGACATTGAGCATGCGAAAGAGAAAGTGTTGGCCATCCAACAAGTATTTGCCCGCCAAGTCGAGGTGTGTACTAATCAATTACACGTTAATGGCAGTATTGGTATTGCGATGTATCCCAACGATGCTAGTAGCGCCAGTGAGCTCATTCGCAAAGCCGATTTAGTGCTATACAAATCTAAAGCACAGCAAAAAGGCCAATACTTGTTTTATGAGCAAGCGTTACATCAAGAATTAGAGCGTGCCTTGGTTATTGAAACACAACTACGCACTGCGCTTGCCAAAAATGAATTGTTTGTGGTTTATCAGCCGCAAATTTGTGCCGCTAGCGGTCAGATCATGGGGGTCGAAGCCTTAATTCGTTGGAACAATGATGAACTTGGATTTGTGCCGCCAGACGAATTTATTGCAGTGGCTGAAAATATCGGGCTGATCGACGAAATAGGGGACTTTGTTATCGAGCAAGCCTGTGGCGATATTGCTAACTATAATCGCAATAACGCCAGCCCGATTACAGTATCGATTAATGTATCACCGGCTCAATTGGTCAAAGAAGATTTCGTGCGTAAGGTGTGCCGCGTAACCCAGCGCAACAAATTATCAAATGCCTATGTGACGATTGAAATCACTGAGAATGTGCTAATTTCTGAAATGGGGCGCTCACGCGCGGTGATTGAAGATCTGCGCGATCATGGATTTGATGTATCACTCGATGACTTTGGTACAGGTTATTCATCCTTAAGTTATTTAAGTCAGTTATCGATTAACGAACTGAAAATTGACCGTTCGTTCATTGTGAAGTGCTTATCGTCTGAGCAAAGCTTATCCTTGGTGCGTTCGATTATTCTTATCGCGCAATCAGGGCATATGAGCACGGTTGCCGAAGGCGTCGAAACCAAAGAGCAGTATGAGCAATTACGTGAGCTTGGTTGTGACATTATTCAGGGCTATTACTTTAGCAAGCCGTTGGCGTTTGATGACCTATGTCAGCAGTATGTCCCTGAAGTTGAAGCCGTCATAGATTAGACAAATGAATTTAGTGAAAATGGCGTGCTTTAGGATTTAATTGCTCCAGCAGGTGAGATAAATCAGTGAGTTTCCCAGCGATGATATGACACACATCGCCTTCACGCTCTAAAATACCTTGCACTTTTAAGATGCGCGAGGTTAAAAACGCTTGTTTTTGCGCACTTGCCGTGGCTTGCCATACAATCACATTACTTGAGCCGGTGTGATCTTCAAGCGTAATAAAGGTCACGCCAGCTGCAGTTCCCGGCGCTTGTCGCCCAGTCACCACACCAATAACTGTCACAGGTTTTTGATGCTCTATGGTGTGTAGGTTTTGTACTTGCGTGTAACGACTAAGCTGATTATGGCGCTCTAATAGCGCTATTGGGTGATGCTCAAGGCTAAGGCCGATACTCTGATAATCTTCTAATAAATTATCGCGCTCACTGGGCTGGCTAATATAGTCATTGTTGACACTTGGCTCAGTCACTTTGGGGGCAAGCTGACGAAACAGCGGCAGATCGTAAAGATCGTCCATCATTAACCAACGCAGCACATATCTATTATCGCCAAAGGCATGTAGCGCGCCGCTGCTAGCGAGTGCATTGAGATCTCGCTGGGTAATAACGCCGTGCTCATAACCCAAGGCTTTGATGTCATTTAAGCTAGCAAATCCCGATTGTGGTCTGTGCTCGATTATCGCATTGGCGGCAGTTTCACTCAGCCCTTTAATTTGCCTAAGGCCTAAACGCAGCGCTTTGATATGAGGTTTAGCTTGGTTCTGTGCTTGTTTTTCTAGTGTGTAATCATACTGACATTGGTTAATATCAAGTCCCAACACCGTTACGTCGTGACGCTTAGCATCTTGAATGAGCTGCGCTGGCGAATAAAACCCCATTGGCTGACTGTTAAGAAGTGCGCAGTAAAACACCTCGGGATAATAATATTTGAGCCATGCTGAGACATAAGCCAGCACCGCAAAGCTCGCTGAATGAGACTCTGGAAAACCATATTCGCCAAAGCCACAAATCTGTTTAAAAATGCGCTCGGCAAATTCTTTGCTATAACCGCGTTCTGTCATGCCGCTCAGTAATTTGTTTCTAAAGGGCGTTAATAGGCCGTTGCGTTGCCATTTTGCCATCGCGCGGCGCAGTTGATCCGCTTCACCGCCGCTAAAACCAGCGGCTACCATTGCCAGCTTTATCACTTGCTCTTGAAAGATCGGCACCCCTAAGGTGCGCTTAAGCACGCTTTTAACTTCAGCAGACGGGTAACTAATTGCTTCAATGCCATCGCGACGCTTTAGATAAGGATGCACCATATCTCCCTGAATAGGCCCAGGGCGAACAATGGCAATTTGAATCACTAAATCGTAATAACAACGGGGTTTTAAGCGCGGTAGCATACTCATTTGCGCCCGTGATTCTATTTGAAACACACCAACGGTATCAGCTTGTGATATAGCGTGATAGACCTGTGGATCGTCGCCAAAGCGCGTGATATCGGCAATGGTGTAGTCGTGATCATAATGTTGCTTTAACAACGCAAAGCTTTTAGCCACAGCACTTAACATACCAAGGGCGAGCACATCGACTTTTAACAGGCCAAGGGTTTGTAAATCTTCTTTGTCCCATTGAATGACGGTGCGATTTTCCATCGCCGCATTTTCAACTGGCACTAATTCGTGTAGCGGGCCTGAAGATATAACAAAACCACCAACGTGCTGGGATAAGTGGCGTGGAAAACCTAAGATCTCGTGCACTAAACTCACAAAATGCTGGGCGAGGGTGCTAGATAGATCCAAACCATGTTCACTAAGCTGCTCAAACCAAGGTACGCTTTTATCGCGCCTGTTAATGTTTTTTATAAAGTAATCGAGCTGAGTTTCACACAGTCCTAACGCTTTGCCGACATCGCGGATCGCACTTTTTAAACGATAGGTAATGACCGTTGCGGCGAGTGCTGCCCGTTTACGACCGTATTTTTGATAAATGTACTGAAAAACTTCTTCGCGGCGCTGATGCTCGAAATCGACATCAATATCTGGCGGCTCGTTGCGCTCTTTCGAAATAAAGCGCTCGAATAAGACCGAAATTTGCCGAGGATCGACGGCGGTGATCTCAAGGCAGTAACAAACAATGGAATTGGCCGCCGAGCCGCGCCCTTGATATAAAATGCCTTTGTTTTTGGCAAACTGCACCACGTCGTACACGGTTAAAAAGAAATATTGATAAGACTGTTCGCTAATAAGCGCCAGCTCTTTTTCGATAGTGGCGCGTGTTTCGTCGGTAATTCCTTCTGGAAAACGCCTTTTTATGCCGCGCTCTACCAACAAGCGCAAATAGGAGTCTGGCGTATGCTCCTGTGGCAGTACTTCACTGGGGTATTCGTAGCGTAGCTGTGATAAATCAAACTGACATCGCTTGGCGAGCATAGCAGCGTTAATAAGATATTCTTCGCGAAATAGTTTACTTAGCTGATGGACAGGTCGCAGCGCATATTCACTGTTTGATAATGCCGATGCACCTAGACTTTTAACATTACAGCCGTGCTTGATGGCAGTTAGCGTGTGTTGCAGAGCAAGACGCTGACGACTGTGCATTAACACGCCGCCACAGGCAACAATATCGAGATGATGAGTTTTCGCCAGCCCCTGACAGTGACGATGATAATGGGATTCCCCCATGGTGAGATAGGTGCGCAGTCCGATATATAAACGCCCTTGATGATATTTATTAAGCCAGATGAGCCATTGCTCGTCACTGTTTGGTTTTCCGCTAGGAATAAATAGCACGAACGCCTGCTTTAACGACATTAAATCCCAAGTCGATAATTGATAGTGGCCTTTAATGGCGCGGCGGCGACTGTTAGTAATAATACGGCACAGTTCGCCATAGGCTTTACGGTTTGGACACAAGATGACGACGGTAAGATCATCAAGTTTAAACAACGCGCCAACAATGAGTTTGATGTTGAGATTGTTGTCCTTAATTTCGCTATAGGCGCGCACCACACCAGCTACCGAACACTCATCGGTAATGGCAATGGCGTCATAACCGTAAAACGCGGCTTGCGTCACTAGCTCTTGCGGCTGTGATGCACCGGTTAAAAACGAAAAATTACTTTGGCAAAACAGTTCGCTATAACGCATGCTTAGCTCCAATCTTCAATTCACACTTAACCAAAGTAGCCATGTAAAAACCATTGCCCTGCGGGAATTTGAAACACCCAGCACCACTGCAGTTGCTCGTTGCGGGCAATGTAATAATCACGAGTGATGGTATGCTTTTGCCACCAATGGCCGCTTAAGCGCTCAGGTCCGTGAAAAATGCTTACTGGCATGGTGAGCGGTTGTGGTTTTTCGAGTAAATAACTCGGGCGCAGGCCTGCACGTAGTTTGTCGTTAATCTGGCTATTATCTTGCGTCGGTGCTGTTAATTGATTTTCGACACTAGCCTTTGCTTGGGGTGATGTATTTAAACCGTTAATGGCTGTTATCCCGTTAATGACTTCAGGTAAATGACTATTGTGATAGCTAGGAGCTATTACGTGTTCACTGCCGAGTTTAGCGTGTAATAAGCTAACGAGCTGAGCTTTTGATAATCGCTTGCGTGAAGCGTTATGGCTAGCTTGGCTAAGAATGTCATCGCTGATGGTGCGATTAGCAATTACATCACAGCAATCTAAACTTATCGCAATAATAGGCGCGGGCAGTTCGACCCGCTCTAATTGTAAGCTGATTAAATTAAGCCACGTTGATGCACTTTGCTCGCCTTGCGCGCTGCTAATAGTGACGGAAAGTAGTGGCTCCTTAAGATTAGCTTTTTCTCGCAGGTGTAATGTTAAGGCAACAGATAGCGCTAATTTATCGCGGCTACGTAAATAACGACTTAGCTCTGCTAATATTTTTTGCAAGATAGGCGCTAAGCGGGTGGTTGTGTGTAGCTCGTAATGGAGCTCGCAATAATAATGAAACGGGGTTTGTGGCAAATAAAAATCGATAAGCGCAGGCACATCGCCTTTGAGTTTATTCAAATACGATAAGAACTCGCTATCAAAACGCGTACTAAGCTGCGCTGCAGGGAGGCTAACTAGCTGGCCAATGTCATGCATCCCAATAGCGCGTAATTGCTCAATGATCTTGTCGGCTACATCGAGATAGTTAATGGATGTATTGCTAAGCCAATCATGGATCACATGAGGATCATCACTGATACGTAAAGTATTGATTGGCAGTGATTGAGCTATCACCTGAGCCGCAATGGGATTGAGAGCGCAAGCGCCGCGATAAGTCAGTTGTAAGTTATTCAACCAGTGTTTTAGTTGCTTGGCTGTGCCATTTAAATCGCCATAGAGAGCGAACATGGGAGATAAACGCAGTAATAATCCCTGCGGCGGCATTGGCGCAATATCGGCGATAACGCTATAAGCCGATTGCGTGATTTGCGCTAGTAACTTCTGGGTTAGTTTGCTGTTGTAATTGTGCACCTGCATCTGATTACTTAACGAAATCGCGCGTCCTAAGCCAAAACCTAAACATACACCACAGTCGATAGCCGCTTTATTCGCTTGCACCACGCGATTGTATTGACCATCGACAATAATGATTGGCGTTGCCATCGATGCAGTTTGCGCTATGTCGCTGGCCATTAAGCTATCGAGCTGCAATTGGGGAAAGTCTAAATAGAACCACAACATTAGCTAACTCGGCGTTTGCCCAGCGCGATAACATTATCGCGGGTAATGTGAGTCACTAGATCTGGCCAGCGCTCACTCATATCAAGCACAAATAATGGCTGCGGCCAATGACCCTGTTGTTTTTTGATAGTAATTGTCAACCCCTCATCACAAGGCATTAGCGCCAGCGATAAATTAACGGGCAGGGTTGCCAATTGATTGGGGGGACGAATAACGATCAAACGCGAACCCGTCGCTTTAGCCGCAAGTTTCAAACGTTTTACTTGGCAACTGCTGAGCTGTGTTTGCCACAATACAACAGAGCTGACACAACCACTGAGTAGACTTTGCTCTGCACACCACAGCTGCTTATCACTATCACTGTGGTTGATCACCAACGCACTGGCTGGCTCAATACCATTGAGGGACAGCATCTGGCTGTTAATAACGCTCGGCGGATTAATAAACAGCAGTAATTGCTCTTTATTAGCGTTGCTTGTTAAATACGGTGCAATTAAGCGCAATTCACCAATGCCGTTATTAGTTTGTAATTCAATAATGCCTTGTTTGGGCCAACCACCACTAAGTTTTTCATCTAACAATGGATAGCCTGTGGTTTGATAATCTTCATTAATGGCCTGTTGGCTCCCCAGCCAAATCTGGCGACCATCGATAAGTTGGCTAAAATCAGTACGCATGACACAGCCTCAAAATAAATACTGTATATATGTACAGTTATAATGTTTTGTCGGTATTTTTGCAACAAAAAGCGCTGTCATGTTAATTAATGACTAATGGTTTTAGACAACAAAAAGAATATAAGTCTTTGCAATAGTTAAAGTTTTATCTTATGTTAGGGCGTATAAAAATATAGGGAGTGTAGAATGAGTCAGCAAAGTAACAACAGCCATTGGATTATTGGTGCATTATTAGTAGCCACAGGGATTGCTTCTTCTGGCTATTTCATTAGCCAAACACTGTATAAATCCAAAGTTGCCCTGAATACTGCTGTGGTAAAAGGACTCGCTGAGCGGCGCGTTGAATCAGACAAGGCGTATTGGACCATTGAATACAGTGTCACAGGCAATAACAAAGACGATATTCCAGAGCTTTACGGCGCATCAGAACAAGATCAAGCCACCATTATTGAGTTGCTAAAAAGTAGTGGCTTTAGCGACGAAGAAATTAAACCTGGTGTACTGGATTATCGCAAACGTGAATATCGCGACGAGAACCAAAAACTGGTGGAAGAAAAGCATTTCCTTATTGGCAAAATAGATGTGGAAACCCATCAAGTACATTTAGTGGCAAAAGTTCGCGCCAAACTCAATAAACTCATTGCCCAAGGTCTAGATCTTACCAACAACGCACCGTCATACCACTTCACCAAACTCAACGATATCAAACCAGCCATGCTGAAAGAAGCCACAACCAATGCTCGCTTAGCGGCCAATGAGTTTGCGCAAAACGCTGGTGTCACTGTTGGCGGTATTCGCAGTGCGCGCCAAGGCGGTTTTATTATTCGCGATGTCGGCAGTAACTATGGTGACGATAAGAAAATTGCCAAAGATGTGCGTGTGGTAACCAATGTCACTTTCTTTTTAACGGACTAAATAAGGCTCCATTATGATTGTTGTCTACGGCATCAAGGAACAACTCAATCCAATAAAAGCACAGTTATCTGATGCTATTCATCACTGTATGAATCAGGTACTTGGTTTACCCGAAGATAAACGTGCGCAACGCTTTATTGGGCTGGATAAAAGCGATTTTTATTATCCGGGTGGTCGCTCTGATCGTTATACTGTTATTGAAATCAATATGATGGCGGGGCGTAAAGTCGACACCCAAAAAGCATTGATTAAAGCATTATTTGAGACTTTGCATCAGCGGCTGGATCTCGAGCCGATTGATGTTGAAATCACCATTAAAGAGCAAGCGCCATATCAATGGGGATTTCGCGGCATGACGGGAGATGAAGTCATGGATCTCAATTATCAGGTGAAGGTCTAACGCATGCAAAAAATCTATCAACAAAGTCGTTGGCAAAACATCGTTTATCGCGCCAATCAAAGTTCATTTGCGCTTTTATCGGTGATTGTCGGCGCTATTATCGCCGCGGGGGTTCATCAGCACTATCAGACTATTGAAGCATCTTCGCTGTATGTTTATGTCGGTATTCCTGCGCTGTTTATCTTATGGCTGGCGGTGTTTAATTCAGGCAATAATAAAATTATCGAACACGGCGTTGAAGTAACAGAGCAGGGAGTTTCGTATATTAACTACGGCGAGAAAACGACTATCAGTTGGCAGGATTATCGCGGTTACGAGCTTGCTAGCACCTTTGGTGGTTTATTTCGTTCTGTCATCATTAAGGGACAAGATAAGCACGATATTATCTTCAATTATTATGCGTTTTCAGCGCTGCAGCGCCGTGAAATAATCGAAACGCTACGCTTGAAATCACACTGAGATTGAAACAAAGGCCGCTACTATCATAATGCCGATTAATTTACTGACGACTACCAGAAGAATTAAATCTGGCCATATATCGGCAGCGGTAAATTGTTTAAGTAAATAGAAATAGACGACAATTGAAAGTAGCCAACCAATCACAGGTATTAAACCGACAACGCCACTGACGGCTACGCAGATCACGGCTTCTTTGAATCCTATTTCTGTGGTGGTGAGTTTTCCGGCAAGGAATAAAGCGAAGCCAACGGCGATGGCTTCGATAATAAGTAATACTAGAATATCCATATAAGATGACTCATTCAGAATAAAATGTCAGGCTAAGTATATGACAAAAATATAATTAAGCCTTGTTTAATATCATCATTAGAGAGAGTTTTTATGTGCGGTCGATTTAACGTTAACGATGATTCCTTTGTTCAGTTATTGCTAGAAGGACTTGAAGTCGAAAATCCACAGCAACAGCGCTTTTCTGATTTTATTACTCCCTGTCAGCCTGTCTCCATTATCGTTGAAGAACAAGGCCAGCGTAGTTTGCGTGATGCGACTTGGTGGTTATTACTCGATCGTATTGACGGTGGTTTTAAACCATCCCGTTATACCTCATTTAATACTCGATATGACAAAGTTAACCAACCGGGGAGTGCTGGATATCAATCATTTCGTAGCCAGCGTTGTATTATTCCCGCATCTGGCTTTGGTGAAACGCAGTTTGTTAATAAAAAGCCAGTGAGTTACCACAACATGACCGCCACCGAGCAAGCATTAGCCTTCGCTGGGCTGTATCGTTTGTGGCGTCATCCACAAACAGGTGAGCTGGCGTACTCCTGTTCAATCATTACCAATGCGCCGCATCCAAAACTCAAGCATATTCACACCAAAGCCAGTCCCGCAATGCTGATGCCACATCAATATGATATGTGGCTCGATCCCAACAATAGCGATATAAACCAGCTTAATAGTGTGCTCACACCACGTATTGTTACGCCACTAAGCGCGCAGCCAATTAATAAGCCGTCGTTAAGAGAGGCAGTAGGGGATTCATTTATGATTGAGAAGGATTAATTGTCATTTTCGCCACTCACCAATAACAGCATGACGTTCATCAGAGTTATCTATTGATAAATGTGAAACTAATCGGCAATCATGACAAATGAAGTCGAAATGATGAAAACTTGGATCATTCTGTTGATGCTTATTCTGCCATTTCTTACCGCAACTAGGACACTTTCTAGCATCTTCATTTTCTCGTCGCCCGTAATACCTAAACAGGTAGTAGTAGGTTGGAATTCCGGTAAACTTTTCGATAGCTTGGCATATCTCTCTACCTCCACAGCTAAATGTAGATGACGGATTAGCCAGTTCTTTGTACGCCAACATTTCAAGTGCGCCACCTCTAATCCATATCGTTTCTAGCTCTTGATATTCACGTTGCCAATAATAAACGGCTTCGCGCTCTTCATGGGTGTTAAAAAATTTAAAAAGCGGAATTGAGTAGTCATTATCACCGCGATAAATGGGAGATTCGTATTCGTCATATTCTGTGTTTAAAAACAAAAAAGGTGACTCAGTAAAATCAACATCTACCGCAGGTAGTTCGTCATCTATTACGTTCCAAATGGGGGATTGCTGAAATATAGCTTCAATTTTAGCCAGCCACTTTTTTCCATATTGGCAATGATGCTTGCTTTCTGACGCTGCTAATTCTGGCAGATTAATATAAGCACAGAGCTCACCTTGCTCTAGAACGCTAAAATACTCTCCACAGGCTTGACCGTTGTGAAATAGTACAGAAATATAAGACTTGATATATTCTTCGGCTTGCTCTCTATCTACATCTGAAATGCGACCAAATATTAATTTATGCAAAATCATACTAATCCAACTATCACTGTTATCTTATTTTCCTTATGAGAAACACGTATATCACACAACCCTAATTACTTGCCACATAACGCATAAACTTCACATAGCCTGACGGACCGTCTTTAATAAACCATTTTCCGGTGAGTACAGAATCATTATGTGAGCGTGTTAGGTTATAAACAACTTTACCTTGTTGACCACCGCTGCCGTCATATTGTTTAACCATAAAAACTCCGTTTGACTTAACAAAAGTCGCAGTAATATCAGCAGACAATCCTATCGACGGTTCATCACCAAAGGTTTGTACTTCAATCATTTTTCCTTTGATAATCGTACTTTTTTGCTCAAGCACCATCGAGCACTCAACGAAAGTGTTTTCGCCGTATTTGTAATAGCCAACCCACATGCCGGCTAAATTAGGAACCTCTTGCTCTGTAGCATTGGCGAGCAGGGAAAAAGAAAATAATGTGAGGAACAAGGTCGCGAGAATTTGTTTGAACATAGTAATCAGCTAGTTGGAATTTGTAGTAACGATAATAAAGCAAACTGATTCAGAAACAAAAAAAGCCACAAAATGTGGCTTTCTTAAAACGCATCTATTTATTAGCCAAGCTTGTTACGCTTTTTAAACTCAGCGATTAGTGCATCAGGGCGTTTCTTTTTATTGTCCTTGTTAAGGACGAACACAACCGTTTGACCATCTGGGCCCGCACCAATTTGTGTAAAGCGGTAGATTGCATCACCTAATTTACGCGTTTCTACCATATCTTCGTAACGGCTAAATACGTATAGACGACCGTCTTCAGAGCGAATTTCGCCATAGAAGTCATCGCTCGCGTTTAATTTGCCGCGATACATATCGATGCTAGCAATGCCAGATGATTTCTTTTTGTCTTTACCCGTTAAGCCAAACACTAGTGTTTCACCGTGTGGGCCATCACCGATGTAAACTTTACGGTAAGCCGTTTCACCAACGCTTAAAAATTGTTGGTAAGTGGCAAAATCGTCGAAGATGAAATAACGGCCTTCGTGGGCAACTTCAAACATGTCCTCGTTATTCAGGGCTTTCTTAACAACCTTAACCGCTTGCTTTTCAGCTGACTTAGCTGCGCTAGCTTGACTGTTATCGGTGCTTTGACAAGCAGCAAGTGATAATAACGAAGCACCGACAAGGGCACTGATGGCTAATTTTGAAGTGAATGTTTTCATGATGGATTTCCTATCTTTTGGTCTAGTCGATGACACAATAAAATGCAGTGCGCCAACTCAATGGCGCTAAGATAGGAAATGAATGTGACAAATTGATGTGGTTTTTGTGACGGTATATTGAATCTTCACAAAGTCATCTTATAAGGTGTATTTTCAAAAGCGTACTTATTAAAAAGGTTAAGACTCCAGCTCAATATTACGCAGTTCACGCTCCGCTAATGCCATATCGTAAGTTGCTTTTAACAGCTTATATAAACGAATAGCCGCATCAATCTCTTCTTTGCGATTGGTTAAGCTCTCAATATTTAGTCCAAGCGGAATATTAAGCGGCATAACGGCTTCGATGATTTGATTGAGATTACTACGACACACCTTTATTGACTCAGCTAATGGGTTATTTGACTCCAAAATGCGCCAGCGAGTAGATTCAGGAATCGATATCCCTAACCACTTCATAAAATCCATGGTCTTTTCACTGCCACATGGCGTAAAAGTTAATACCATGCGCTTAGGGCGAATACCTTGCGCGCGACATTCACGGGCATAACTTACCAGCATATCGATAGTGGCAGGGGCATCGTATACTGCTTGCGAAATAAAATACTCACAACCTTGCTTGTCTTTCTCTAACAAACGCAAGTGCTCGTCACCTTTTTTGGCATGACGCTCTGCGATAGTTACGCCGCCAACATAATAGTTATGGCGATGTTCGAGCTGTGCTTTATAGGCATCTTGCAACGCCAGCTTTGGCACACCTTTCGATGATGGACTACCCACCAGCACAATATCGCGCACGCCATACAGCTGCCAGCTGTTATCTAACCACTGATTAAACTCGTCACTGTTTTTAGCTGCAACGCTTTTGTAAGTAATCACGGGTTTATTGGTTTTCCCGTTTAAGATTTGCGAGTAATGACAAGGCTCAAAGGTTTTTTTGAACGGGAAAGGGCGCGTTTCGTCGGTGCGGCTGCTTTCATCTTGAATGTCGTAAACGATCAAACCATCGAAATCGACTTTATCTAAACGCGCAACGAGCTTATCGGCAATGTCTTCGACTTTTTCTAATGGCATGCCTTCGCGCGGCGGCGTTGTACCAATAAAATATACGCCAAACTTAGCGTCTTCAGATTTTGCGCGTAAAACAGAGTCCATTAATTCACTACCTCAGTCATTTTAGTGACTCAACTATAGCGCGCATGCATTTGGATGTCTAGCCATCCAAATGGCTAATTTGCAGTTTTTGCGCTATGCGATAGAACGAGAGTGAATAAGCTAACTTTCCTCAATTACTCAGGAGCAATAGGTAAGCCGTGATCTTGTTTTACTTCTTCTATAACAACGTAGGTATGGTTTTTAGCAACGCCGGGAATATCTACGATCGTTCCTAATACTTGGCGATAGGCTTCCATATCGGCAATTCTGATCTTAACTAAATAATCAAAGCCACCAGCAACCATATGACATTCGCTTACCTCATTGATCTCTTGCACCGCAGCTGCAAAACTATCAAATAGATCGCTGGTGGTCCGTTCAAGGGTAATTTGAATAAAGGCCGACATGCCAAATTTGAGTTTCGACGCGTTAAGCTTTGCGCCATAGCGCTCAATATACCCCTCGCTTTCAAGACGTTTTACGCGATCAAGACAAGGACTTGCACTTAAACCGACCTCATTAGCAAGGTTTACATTGCTAATACGACCGTTAGTTTGCAGTGCCGAAAGGATCTTAAGATCGATACGATCAAGCGGTTTGATTTTAGACGTTTGGCTCATATACAGAATATTCTACTGTTTGGGTTGGCTAATTCCCGATAATTTACGGTATATCGCCGAATTTAACCAGCACATTCTGCTGAATCTTATCTAAAATCCCATCCCACTTTATTAACCAACCATTTATTTAAGCATTAATAAAACAACAAACCGCTTTGATAAATGACTTGCTGGAGACATCTAATGCTATTTAATGAGTCATTAACTGCCACCAACCCAATTCGTCAAACGATCCGCGATCACTACCGCTGCGATGAGAACGAAATCTTAGACCACCTATTACCACTAGCGAAAATCGATGTTGACGCTAAAAGCCGCGCATGGGAACACGCTCGTCAAATGGTAGTTAATATTCGCAAAGATCAAATAGGTAAGGGCGGCGTTGACGCACTGCTTAATGAGTTTGCACTTTCTACCGAAGAAGGTGTGGTATTGATGTGTCTAGCAGAAGCACTGCTTCGTGTGCCAGATAAAGTAACAGCCGATAATCTAATTCGTGACAAATTAGCTAACGGCGACTGGAGCTCACACATCGGTAACAGTGACTCTATCTTTGTTAATGCCTCATCTTGGGGTCTATTAATGACAGGTAAGTTGGTTAACTACACTGACAAAGACAAAAAAGAACAATTTAACGTATTAAAGCGTACTGTAGGCCGTTTAGGCGAGCCAGTAATTCGTAAAGCAGTACGTTACGCCATGAAAATCATGGGAACCCAGTTCGTTATGGGTCGCAATATTGGTGAAGCCGTAGAACGTGCTGTTGAGCAAGAAGCCAAAGGTTACACTTACTCATATGACATGCTAGGTGAAGGCGCGCGCACTATGGCCGACGCCAATCGCTACTTCGACGCTTACGTTGGCGCAATCCACGCCATTGGCAAAGCCGCTAACGGTCGCGGTCCACAACCAAGCCCTGGTATTTCAATTAAATTATCGGCAATCCATCCGCGTTACGAATTTTCACATCGCGAGCGTGTTATCGAAGAATTAACCCCACGTCTAAAAGAGCTAGCAATTTTAGCGAAAGGCTACAACATTGGTTTTACGGTTGATGCCGAAGAAGCCGATCGCCTAGATATCTCTATGGATATCATCGAAGCCGTATTCCTAGACAAAGACTTAGACGGTTGGGACGGTTTTGGTATCGCGGTTCAAGCGTATCAAAAGCGTGCAATCTTCGTGATTGACTGGGTGCGTGAACTAACGCAAAAAGCTGGCCGTCAAATGATGGTTCGTCTGGTAAAAGGCGCTTACTGGGATAGCGAAGTTAAAATCTCACAAGTCGAGTGTTTAGAAGACTTCCCTGTATTTTCTCGCAAACCGTCTACTGATGTTTCTTACCAAGCTTGTGCCAAGAAACTGCTTAGCTACCGCGATACAATCTACCCACAATTTGCAACGCACAACGCCTACACAGTAGCGACTATTCTACAAATGGCTGCTGGTGATAAGACAGGTTTTGAATTCCAACGCTTACACGGCATGGGTGAGTCGCTTTACGATCAAGTAGTACAAGGTGAAAAAGTATCTTGTCGCGTTTACGCGCCAGTTGGTGCACACGAAGATCTACTCGCTTACTTAGTACGTCGTCTACTTGAAAACGGCGCCAACAGCTCGTTTGTAAACAACATCGTTGACGAAGACATTCCAGTTGAATCGCTACTTGCTGATCCTGTTGAAACTGTGTCTGCATGGGTTAATAAATACAACCCACAAATCGCTATGCCAGATGATTTGTACGGCGACGAGCGTAAAAACTCAAAAGGTATCGATTTAACTGACGTTGATGACGTTACCGCAATGAAAAACAATCTTGATGCGTGGTTTGCTAACAATCGTATTAGCGCAGAAGATGTGCCAGCAGGCAGCGCACCAGTTACTAACCCAGCAAATCACGATGAAATCATCGGCTACATCACTCACGTTGATGAAGCAGGCATGAGCCAGTTAGTTGAAAACGCGCAAACTGCGTTTGAAACTTGGTCGCAAACCGACGTTAAAGTACGCGCTGATGTACTTCGTAAAACAGCAGACTTGTTAGAAGAAAATCGTGATGAGTTAATCGCGTTATGTATTAAAGAAGCGGGTAAAATCCCAGTTGATGGCGTAGCAGAAGTACGTGAAGCGGTTGATTTTTGTCGTTACTACGCAGCACGCGCAGAAGAGCTAATGGCCGATGAGCGTTTAGCGTCTCGCGGCGTTGTATTAGCCATTAGCCCGTGGAACTTCCCGCTGGCGATTTTCCTAGGTCAAGTTGCCGCCGCTGTTGTTGTTGGTAACACAGTTGTTGCAAAACCAGCAGAGCAAACAAGTTTGATTGCACTACGCGCTATCGAATTAATGGAGCAAGCAGGCTTACCACAAAACGTAGTATTGCCAGTTATTGCCCGTGGTAGCAAAGTAGGGCAAGTAATTGTGCCAGATCACCGCATTAAAGCCGTGATGTTCACTGGTTCAACGGAAACTGGTACTCGCATCGCACAAGACCTTGCTGCACGTGGCGGCGAGCCTGTGCCATTAATCGCTGAAACGGGTGGCCAAAACTGTATGATCGTCGATTCAACAGCACTCCCTGAGCAAGTGGTTGACGATGTTATCGCCTCTGGTTTCCAATCTGCTGGTCAACGTTGTTCAGCACTTCGCGTACTATTCGTACAAGAAGAAATTGCTGACAAAGTTATCACCATGATCACTGGTGCGATGAAAGAGCTACACGTTGGCGATCCACAATTCTTCTCAAGTGATGTTGGCCCAGTAATCGATGACAAAGCATTTAGCGCGCTACACAGCCATGTTGATTACCTAAGCAATCATCCAAAAGCGAAACTGCACTACACCTGTGAACTACCAAACATGGGGGAGACAGGTAACTTCTTCTTCGCACCGCGTCTATACGAAATTGACGATCTAAGCGTGTTAACTCAAGAAGTATTCGGCCCTTGTGTGCACGTAATCCGCTTTAAAGGTAACAATATCCAAGGCGTTATCGACGAAGTAAATAGCACTGGTTTTGGTTTAACCATGGGTATTCACACTCGTATCGACCAAAAAGCGAAATTCTTAGCGTCGCGCTCACGCGCTGGTAACGTTTACATCAACCGCAACATGATCGGTGCTATCGTAGGTGTGCAACCATTTGGTGGTCGTGGCCTGTCGGGTACAGGTCCAAAAGCAGGTGGCCCAGCTTACTTAACGCGTCTGGTTAAAGAAGTGAACACACCGCAAACACCGCGTTTTGACGATCCGACTATCGAGTCACTAAACGCAGTATTTGGTAAATCAGCAGGCCCAGCGGTAAACAACATCGTTAGCCGCAGCAAAAACGCTGAAAAATCATGGCAGCACAGCGACGTTAACACTCGTTTATCGGTATTACGTCAGCTACTAGCCCACGTGTCTAACAACAGCGCATTTAGCAAAGAAGATAACTTCGAAGCAACCATCGCCAACGCGAGTCGTCTATTAATCGACGCTGAGAAGAAACTTATCGATCCAATCACGCTACCGGGCCCAACAGGTGAGCTAAACGAGCTTTACCTAGAATCTCGCGGCGTGTTAGCCCACATTGGCGACGATAACACAGGCTTCGAGTTCTGGTTTATCTCATTAATCGCAGCCCTTGCTGCTGGTAACACTGTAATCGCAATCGGTAACGATGAAATGACGGCTAAAGCCAATGTAATCAACACTGGCCTAACCAAAATCGGCATTATTGACGGCGTATTCCAAGTGGCAAACCAAGAGCAATTAGACGCTGTAGTAGCACACGATTTCGTCGCAGGCGCAATCGTTGATAGCAACACCAGCTTAATGCACTTGGTAAACGACAAACTAGCCGCCCGCTCAGGCGCTATCTTGCCGTTAATCACAGCAACGCATAACGACAACCTGTTCATGCGTATGGTGACTGAGAAAACTATCAGTACCGATACAACTGCCGCAGGTGGTAACGCATCGTTAATGACGATGGAAATTGAAGACTAATTAACGTTAGTTTTTACGTTTCCAACATAATAGAGTAAAAGGCCGAAATCGTTTGATTTTGGCCTTTTTTTGTTTTTGGGAGCGTCCCCTAACTTGGGATGTGTATTTATACAGTTGTAATGGATTTATCTAGATTCAGGGCTTAATTGTGGGGGAAGTGTGCATAGTCACGCATGTTTTCTCCATCGAAAAGTAAATAACATATTGATATTTAGTTCTTATTATATTTTCAATTGCGTCATACATTGCACAGTATTGCAATGTATGACGCAATGCACGCTTTCTACAAATTGTAATCAGGGATTATGGTGTATCTTGCTCATGTAAGTGATTGACATTAAGTGGATTATCCTAATAGACTCGGAGTTTCATTGTATGAGTATGTGCGGTATTATCGCGCATGCTTGATAACATACTGTTATAAGTATTTAGGAAATTCATCGTAAACATGAAGAAGACTATAAAGTTAGATGAAATGCCAGCAGGCTACAGTTTAGGAGCTGCGAAAGCTGGAGAATCTTTACAAATTCAGTTTCGTGGCATTTCTCTTTCGTCTTATGGAAAAGATTTTATTCGAAAGGTAGAGGGATACCCACAGCAAATACTTAACAAAGCATGTGAAGATTTCCACCCTTCACAAGTAAAAACGCTGATTGCAATAATTAAAAGCAACCTAGATGTTGATGTCTATTTAAATGAAGTGCAAGTTTTTGCTCAAGTTGTAGTATCAAAAGGTATTCAAGCCGGAGAGCCTGTCCGTAAAAACGACATTTATCATATTGATAAAGTAGAATTTAAAGATATTACATTTCCAAATGATTGCTCATATGTAATTCTGATGAATAACGGTTGGGACAGAATCATGTGTTATGACTTTGGCCCAGCGTTAGAGGGTGAAAACAACCATCCTATAGATTATGACGTAGGCCAGTCAGTTGGTGCGGCTCTTTCTGAATCAATATTTTTTGACATTTTTGACCTAAATGAAGAAGAATGGAAGGTGAGCTTATCGTCTAGCTGGTTTCCATTTTCATTCATTGACTATGATGAACAGAAAAACCTTTTAAATCATATCAAGCTGGGCTGGGATACAAGTGATATTGAAGAAAATATCAACTTGAAATTTATTGAAAATAAAGAATCTTGGATAAATGAAATACAAACAAATGAAAAGATATCTAAGCATATTTCATTTATTGAAAAAGCATTAAATTATCACTCAGATAGTGATTATGATGGATCAATTCACATGCTATATCCAAGGATAGAAGCTATCTTGCGTGATGACTTTATTCGTGCTAATCCAGATAAAGAAGGTCGCAGACAAGAGGCTTTGTCAGAGCACGTACAAACAAACATTACTGCTCATACACATAGTATCTCAAGGCTGTTCCCTCAAAAGTTTAGCCAGTACATTCTTTCTAATTTCTTCAAAGATTTTGATGTTCATGGAGAAAATAACTTCATAAGTCGAAATACGCTTAGTCATGGTGTAGTAGGCTCGTCAGCATTTACTAAGAAGTCATCTCTAATTGGATTTCTTATATTGGATCAAATCCATAGGTATACGAATATTGCTACAAACTTTGAACTTAAGGATGTGCAAAAATACTTATAACAAGAAAATCCAGGTGACGCCTACGGCGCGCCTGATTTAGGCGTTAAAGGAAAACCCTCAGAAACCCTAGACACCCATAAATTTATGCACGATAAAATATGTCTTTGAACACTCCGTCAGATTTGATGATTAGGTATTTATGTTTGATATAAACGTATTAGGTATTTTCTTAGCTTTTATTTGGTTATTGCTGATCATTTTTGGATTTTACTTATTCATAAAAACCATAAAAGATTATTTGAAAGGGAATAGTATAAAAGCAAATCTGTTTCCTTTGCTTACTACTCTTATAATAATCGTCACATTAAGAATAGTTTTTCATTTGTATCCAGAAATGCTGACATTTAATATGGACACCAAAGCCGTGCAACAAAAATTAGATGTTAGTTCTAACACCTTTTAACTAACACTAAATTCTAACCATCCACAATTCTCCTTGCATAACCAAATGATTTTCAATACTTTAGCAATGAAAATATGTATGGTGATTTCCATTTAAACAATAAACACATAAAAGGACGTTTCGTGAAATATTCAACATTATTACTCGCATCATCAATGCTATTGCTCGGCTGTCAATCTACAGAGGCACCAAAAGCACAAGCTCCGTTAGAGGAGCAAAAAGATACGAAAGAACCAATAGAGCAAATAGAAGTTACGCTTGAAGAGTTTTGTAAAACCAATCAATGTCGCGAGAATCGACGCGTTCAATTTAACACGGATAATGGACCAATTGATCAAATGCTGCCGCTATACTGGCCAGCAGCCATGGGCGACAAGTTATCGATTCTTCCGGGTGATGTTTTACTCATTGAAGCAGAAGTAATTGATGGACAACGGATTGGCAATTTTAAATTGGTAACTGAGAATGTTAATCCCGATAAGACGATTAGATTTTCCTTTACGCAAATGGATTCAAGTACAGGCATGATGTTATCTGTTAAAAATCCTTTTCCTTTCAATATCAAATACCACTTGAATATGATTGACTTTAAAGGCGAACCTCATCAAACCAGTAGTTGCCCAGTACGCCAAAATCTATCAGTCTATGAAAGCTGGCCACATCCAATTCCAGAGTTAATATTAACGGATATGCGAATCTTGAAAGATGGTGATAACCTTCGCTGCATCTATTAATTCTACTTTTATGAATAGAGCCTCATAGGAAATAATGACAGACTATCAGCTTCTAAAAACTAAAATTAGTGCGATTTTGGTCCCTCTCAACTATGTTGAAGTGACAATAGATACTGAACGTGATCTAGACGGCTCTGTCGACTGTATTTACGCGCTGGGGGCGAGTCGTTTTATGGTTTCTTGGGATGGAGAAGAAGATTGTGGGATGCTAGAAAAGTGGACCAATAATACGTGGATTATGGTTGGCAACATCGTTCATGGTTCCTCGAAAACTGAGCTTGTTAGGTCGGTTGATGAACTTTGTCGATCGCTGAAGATTACAATTCAGGAAAAAAATGGACGCTAGTAATGGAAGTAAATTACTTATATATACTCGGTCTCATGATTCTTATACTGAATCTTTTCATAACACTTGCGATTATCAAGCGGGATGATTTCGAAAAGCCACAAAAGACAGCACAGTTAGCGATTGTTTGGTTAATACCGGTCATTGCTGCAATTGGAATTTGGCTATTTCTCAGGAGTCAAGACGAAGAGTACAAACCAAGCCGTGGTGAATTCGGCGGCGGCCCAAGAGACAGTAGCGGTGTTTCTTCTGGTGATTAATGTAGCTCACACCAGATAAACCTACTTCACCTCACAAGTTTACGACTGTATGTATACACATTTATTTGCATTAGTATATGATTCCTTTGGTATTTATTAAGGAATTAAGAGATGACTCAATACCTAGAAGCTGGAATAAAAGAACTTGTTGATGAATTCCAATCTAACGGAAAAGTGTGTCCTTCACAGCAGACAATCGCAGCGCGCCGCAATGGTTATATAGCGAGTACAGTTTTAGCTGGCGACAATGTAACAATGGATAGTGAGTTTCTAGACGTTGTAAACGACATTGAAGTTAAAGTTTATAAACCAACGAACGAATTTGACCTACCAATTACTGTTTATTTTCACGGTGGGTGTTTTGTTAGCGGTGGTTTTAAAACTCATGATATTCAACTGAGGAAAATTGCGCTGCAGTCTAATTCAATCGTGGTTTGCATAAAATATCGCTTGGCGCCGGAATTTACTTATCCAGCAGCACACGACGATGTGTATCAAGCTGTATTAGGCATCAAGGAACATGGCCAAAAATGGGGTGGAGACACACAACATTTAACTTTTGTTGGCGATAGTGCAGGTGGTCAACTTGCTTTGGCAACGACACTTAGACTCAAAACGCTACAACGATGGTTACCCCGCAAACAAATTCTCATTTATCCAATGTTGGATCCTTTGGGCAAGTCACAAAGCTATAACGATAATGCTACTGATTATGTAATCACTGCCAAGATGCTGCTTTCGGGTTTTAGTTTATATGCGAACGATGATTCGGATATAAAGGCTAAGCCAGAGCTCAACTTGTTAAGTGCGGATTTTAGCGGCTTGCCGACAACTTCGATAATTACAGCAGAGTATGATCCTCTTCGTGATGAAGGCGAGGTGCTTTACAAACTGATGCTTGCGCAAGGCGTTGATGCTTATTGTGAGCGTTATCTAGGAGTAATCCACGGCTTCTTTCAGCTTGCTGGCATTAGTGGCGCGGCTAAGCGCTGTATCACTTCGATAGCAAACCAAATAGCAAGTTAAGCAGATTCACCAAAGCTGTTTAAATTCATCCCAAATCCCCATCGATTCATTGGGGAATATATCGATACCTAGCCATGATTTTAATAGGTATAGAATTACAAAAATCAGTCCTAGAATAATCGCTCCAACCACAAAAATTGCGGCAATAAAAACTAAGGCGGCACTAAAACGCTCAGTAGGCGTTAAACTACGTTTATTGATTCCGCCGAGAAAAACGATATAGAAACTCCAAGGCAAAAGCGGCAGCGCTAAGGTGGGTCGCAAATCGATTGTGTGATTACCAAAGTCGCGGGTACTTATCGATTTTTGTAAGGCTTTACGCTGTTTATAAGTAAAACTCGCAGCAATTTCAGGGTCCATCTTACTTAACAGTTGTTTGACGTGAACATGACGCTTCGAGGATTTGTATGTTGTCATAGCATTTTTCATCTCTTGGTTATTTATTTACTACAAAAGATCTGGCCTTTTTACTTATTACTAATAATAGACCCAAGATAATATCAGCGTTTTATTTTTCTCCTTAGTCAAGCTACTCAGATTCATATAATAGGTCGCTTTATTTTGGAAATAAAAAGCCCCGAATGAACGGGGCTTTTAAATCTCGTAAAATCGATGCCGATTAATCTAACAAATCAATCGCAGCAAGGCGTTCTTTTGCAAGGGCGTATCTTGCGCGAACATCTTCAATTTGCTCATCAGTTAATTTTTTACCGAGTGTACGAAGACCGCCAACAGCGTCGTCGTGGTGAACACCAAACGCAAACTTAAGGTATTCAAGCAATAGCGGCTGTGCGTCAAGGTACGAGATTGAATTCATGGCGCGAGAGATTTTGTTTGCCTCTGCCCAGTTACCAGCATTCACGTATTCTTGCATGGTTACGCTAGCTTTCGGGAAAATACAACCAACACCTGTGATACCACCACATGCACCAGCTAGGCCGGCGTGAATAGTTACCGTATCAACACCTGCTAACACTTTTAACTCTTCGTTTTCTAAGGTTAGTGTTTCGATAACCGATACATCAGAGGTAGAGATTTTTAGCGCTGTTACTTCTGGAAGCTCTGCTAATTTTCGTAGAAGCTCAGTTGAAAGCGCGTGGTAACCGGCTGCATCTGGATTGTTGTATGGCATGATGTTAATGCCAGCTTCGCGTGCAGCAGCAGTAGAAAGGGCATAGTAGTCATACATTTCTTCGTCAGTTGGAGTCGCTTGTGTTTTCGGTGGCATAACCATTACAGTGTCAACGCCAACAGCAGCAAGTTCTTTAACGATTGTTGCTAGCTCTTCTTTGGTTTCAGCTGTAGCGCCGCTAACTAACGGTACATTGAATTCTTTAGCAACTTCTGAAAGTGCTTTAAGTAAAGAAAGACGTTGTTCTACAGTTAGGTAGCTGTTTTCGCCAAGCGTACCAGAGCCGACTAGGCCGCCCATGCGAGTGCCGCCTTTGCCTTGAACACGTAAAATGTCTGCCGCATACTTTTGTGTCGCTGGAAGATCGATTTCTAAACCGTTGTCTGTTTCTTTCAGCCATGTAAATACAGCTGGCATAACCGTGTAGCGCCAATCTGTCGTAGTTGTTGTTTCCATTGTATTTTCTCTTTCTTTAAACAAGATTGTATACAGTATACATGCGTCGCAGTGGCAGTTCAATTAGCTTTCACAACGGAGTCAATGGTCAACCGCTAGACTACTGAAAATTATAACTTTATTCGGTTTTAATAAACAGGTACCATTCTTTCAAATTAATAACCAAGCAACATTGCTTAAAACACATCAAACTTTTCTTTAAGTAAAAGGAATTACATGAATAAGCTTACTATTTTGCAAATTAAAACTTCCGTCTTAGGTTTGGCCGTTATGGTAACGAGTATTCTCATACTCGAAGCCTTGCTTGGTGAGCTTCCAATCTCAGTTATCAGCAGTGTGATTATCGGTTCATTTATTTCGGTGTTCAGCGCTGCGTTATCCAAGGCCTATGAGCTAGGAAAGTCGGAAACAAATAGAGTAGACTAGATTATTTTGACTAGCGTTCTAATTCAGTTCGCTAATTACTACTTTGTCTCTGCCAGCGGCTTTGGCTTGATATAAGGCTTTATCTGCACATTTGACGACCATCGCAAACTCCGGCTTATGAGAGCTTTCAACAAAACAGGCACCTATACTCACTGTTGTAAAAAGTTCTTTCTCAGAAACTTTTTGTGCATTTACAGCCTTTCTTACTCGCTGTGAGACCTCTTCAAGGCTCTTTTGCGAAATGTTTGGAATAAAGATCAAAAACTCTTCGCCGCCCCAGCGCACCGCGATATCGGAATCGCGTAATTGCTGTTGAATGATTGTTGTTACCTCGACAAGACACTGATCACCAATATTGTGACCGTATTGATCATTCACCGCTTTGAAGTGGTCGATATCTATAAGGAGCAGGGCAAGATGGTATTGTCCTTTTTCGTTCTTAGCGCGATAAAACTTTGGCATTAGATAGCGACTGACGTAATTTCGATTGTACAAACCCGTCAATTTGTCACGATTTGCTGTTTCTGTCGTGAGTTTGAGCTTGTTTAAACTGCTTAGCAAATAGATAATCGTGCCGCAGCAAACTAACAACAGAAAATAGAGAATATAGCTAATAGTAGAGAAGCTTTCGCTTGCCATCTGCTTTTTATTGTTAATGTTAACCGCCAGAATAGCCCTGACATCACCAATCTCCCAGTCGGTTTTTTGGCTGTAGGGATGATTGTTGTGGCAATCGACACAAGTATCGTCGCTCATGGCAATTGGCGAGGCATAAAAGAATTCTTGGCCCTTGGAGTGGATGAATATTTGTTGCGGATTTTTGGTTAAAAAATCGAGTGCTTCTCGCTCAATTTCATTTTTGGGCACCGCGGTTTTTTCTCGCCAAGGAAATGGATAGTTAGAGTACATCCAAATACGAATATTCTCTTTATCGGCAGTAATAGTATCCGCAAGCTCTATCGCAAAAGTTGCGGGATTTGGGACCATATTGTCGCGTTGATGATAGTCGTGCCCTGACAAAACATCGGGTTTTAGCTGCTGAAATTTCTTTAAAGCGTCATGGCTATAATTTTGTCTCGCTTTATTGAGTAAATCGGAAACAATAGCGGCGCTTAGTTGATTTTGATTATAAATAATCTCTTTGAGGTGCTTGTCACTAAGGTATTTAGTCAGTGGCAATAAAATAACAGTAATGCCTAACAGAAGGAGAATAAATAAATACGATCTTTTCACTATTAACCCTCATCGAGCACTTGCTTTGAGTCTAGCAAAAAAAAATCGGCTATTCATAGATTATTATTATTTTATTTCGATCATATCAGAACTAAGCACTAAAAATGCAAAGCTATCCTTTCGCCAAGAGCTTATCTAACCAACAGCTTGGTAATAGCCTTTTTAACAGCGAAAACATTTTTGTTGGCGTAGTTACGCGGTAACGCACTTTCGCACGCTTGGCTTCTAACGCGTGAATCAAAGCTTTGGTTACTGCAGAAGAAGGAAGCGTCATTGCCCCACCAGGATTCTTCGAAGATAGTCGTTCAATCTGCACTAAGTAATCATCTTTATAAGCGCTTGGCTCGATATCAATATGCTTATTGAACGCTGTTAACGCATTGGCACGAAATTTTGTATCAATGGGTCCCGGTTGAATTAATGACACTTGAATATTGGCGTCTTTTAACTCCAAACGCATGGTATCGGTCAAACCTTCTAGCGCGTATTTAGAGGCATTATAAGCACCGCGATATTTAAGCGATACAAATCCCAATACTGAGCTACATTGAATAATACGACCATGCCCCTGTGTGCGCATGACGGGAATAATACGTTTTGTGAGTTCGTGCCACCCAAATAGATTGGTTTCAAATTGCTCGCGCAGCGCTGCTGTCGGCAGATCTTCTATCGCGCCCGGCTGACCGTAAGCACCGTTGTTAAACAAAAAATCTAACTGGCGATTAGTCTGTTCAAAAATTGCAGCGAGTGTTTGTTCAATAGAGTCGTTATCGGTGACATCTAAGTGATAACAGTCTAGTCCTAGGTTTTGTAATCTTTCGATGTCGTTTGGATTGCGCACGGTAGCGAACACCCGATAGCCGCGCTTTTGAAGTGTTAGCGCGGCGTTTAAACCGATGCCGGTTGAGCAACCAGTTATTAAAATAGATTTTTGCATAAGATTTATTGGGCTTACTCTTGGCAAAAACGCTGATAGAGGGTGTCTAATACGGCGCGCACGTTATCGCTTGCCACCGAGTAGTATATAGTTTGCGCTTGGCGTCTGGTTGAGACTAATTCAGCTTGGCGTAGGGCGCTTAGGTGTTGTGATAATGCTGATTGCGACAGTGGCACAATTTCATTGAGCTCGCTAACGCTGCGCTCTTGTTCAAGTAGGCTACACAAAATCATAAGACGGTTTCGATTGGCCATCATTTTCAATAAGCCTTCGACAACGGTTGCTTTCTCTGCCATTAATTCTGGTGACATGGTAAATCTCTATTAGATTGAACTTGCTTGACTCAGTATAACCAACTGCATTAGCACTTGCTAATATAGATTTAATCTATATGCTGAAGTCATTTGAATAACGGAGTTTATAGACATGTTAAGCACTATTCCAGATATCGTTGCCCAGATTAAACTAAACACTCGCATTATTACCGCAGACTCGGCTGCGAAAGAAATGACAGACAATAAAGGAATGTTAGTTGATGTTCGTGAACCTGCCGAGCGAGAACAAATAGTCGCTGCTGGCAGCATTAACATTCCACGTGGCTTGTTAGAAATGAAGATGCTTGAGTTAGAAAAAGATCCCCAACGCCCAATCTATTTGCATTGCGCAAGCGGTGTAAGAGCGATTTTCGCAGCAGAACAACTAACTCGCGTTGGTTATGAGAATGTCACTGTGATCAGCTGCCCAATGCCAATTTTGTCACAGACCAACTTTTTATAATTTATTTGCTGAGAAGTTCCTGTAAACTGACGCACAATTTTAATGTGCGGGCGTTTCCATGAGCCAATCAGAATCAAATAAAGACGATATACGCAGAGCCTATATCGGTCTAACTAATCCAAAGAGTCCAGATAATGTCGGCAGTGTCATGCGTGCTGCCGGATGTTATAACGCCAATGGCGTATTTTATACCGGTAAACGATTTGACGCGGCAATGAGTCGCGGTCAGAAACTTCATACTGATACTAAAAACGTAATTCGGAGAATTCCGTTGCAATCGGTTGGGAGTTTTCAATCGTCCATTCCACAAGGCGCAGTGCCTGTTGCTATTGAGCTTGTTGAAGGCGCTACATCATTAGTCGATTTTGAGCACCCAGAAAATGCCTATTATATTTTCGGTCCTGAAGATAAGTCACTGGATAAAGAAGTGGTTGCTTGGTGTAAGCACGTCATCTATATTCCAACCGTGGGGTGCATGAACCTAGCAGCCACCGTTAATGTGGTGCTTTACGATCGCATGGCCAAACTTGGGCCATTAGCACAAGGCGACGATCTTATTCGTGCTTCACGTGACAATAACAATCGATTAAAAGTTTAAAAGCGTAAATTTTACTATGAGAAAAATAACAACAATTGTACTTAGCGCCTTCCTGTTTTCAGCCACAGCCTGTGCTAGTGACAACAAACCATTTACCGGGGAAATCACTGGCGTAAAACTGGTGACAAACTATGACGATTTTAAGGCTGAGCACGAGAGTTACGATGTCGCAGAAGCGGACGTTGCGCTAATTAAGAATATCGACAGGCCGCTAGATATTCATGTGTTATTTGGAACTTGGTGTCACGACAGTGCTCGTGAAGTGCCGCGCTACTTAAAGTTACTTGCTGACGCTGGCAACAAGAACATAACCACTAAGCTCATTGGCGTTGATTACAAGAAAACGGCTGATGAAAAATATGACTTAAAATACACGCCAACCTTTATTGTGTTTTCAGAAGGCGTGGAGATTGGCCGCATTATCGAACGACCAAAGGCGTCAATTGCGCAAGACCTTGCTGATATTGTTAATCAATAGACTGCTTATTGTTTAATACAGCGCTTAACAATCACCACATCACCTTGGCGGCGCATTAACCCGCCAAGGGAAATCTCTGATTTAGTGTTAGCAATTGTCATGATTTGCGCTTTGTGGTTGAAGGCTACTGCAATAGCGTCATCGTGTTTGGTAATTGCGAAACTATTTGAAATCTCGTCAAAGGTACCCTGTGCTTGATAGCGTTTCGCCAGTTTAGAAAGCGCCGCAACATCCATATCACATTTAATCGCTTTACTGGCCTTGTCTAAGGATGGCCAGTTACTGTAACAGCCAGTGAGTAAACAGGTTGTTATTATTAGCGCTAGTTTCTTCATCTTTTAATCACTCGTTGCTTAACCATATTCATGATAACTAATTAATGATCGACTTTGCAGTTCAAATACGCAAATGGATGAAAAACTAGCACATTTCTTTGTTTTGACGTATGGTGTCGCCAGTTAACTTTCCAAGGAAATCATGATGTCTAAGTTTGTTATATTTAGTCTTTTAGTTATTGCTGTTGTATGGTTTTTTTACCGTAGCGATCAAGCTAAAAAAGCGGCTGCGGTTAACATTGCAGAAGGCAATGCGTTTTTGGCGGGTAATAAAGGTCAAGACGGTGTGCAAACAACACCATCAGGTTTGCAATATCTCGTGCTAGAAAAAGGTGAGGGCGAAGAACACCCAACGGCTAGAAGTAATGTCACCGTTCATTATCACGGTACGCTACTTGACGGCACAGTGTTTGATAGCTCTGTTGAGCGTGGTAAAACCATTTCATTTGGTTTGAATCAAGTGATTCCAGGTTGGACGGAAGGCGTTCAGCTGATGGTAAAGGGCGATAAAACACGCTTCTTTATCCCAGCGCACCTCGCGTACGGCAATCGTGCTGCTGGTAAAATTAAACCAGGCTCTACGTTAATTTTCGATATCGAGTTAATCGATTTCAAATAGTTGTTTGATTCGGTTGATTTAATAAAGTGGACGATGCAAAATCATTGTCCGCTTTTTTTTGCGCTAAAGTTACCGAACCACGATAAAAAAATAATAAGAAGTAAATGCAGCCACAAGATCTTAATGTCAATGAGTTTATGACTCATCTTAACCCGGGCCAAACGATTGATTTACAATTAGGGGGCTTAAACGGACCTCGAATCAAGCCAACAGTAATTGGTTTAGACATCGGTCGTTACTTATTGGTTAAATTTCCAAGTAAACTCAATGCCAATGACTACAAAGACGTCATGCTGCAGGGTAATGGTGCTATCGTGCGTTACATCGTTGAGGGAATGCGCGGCGAGTGTGTTGCGTTTTCAACCACCATACAACATATTTCGACAGTGCCAGATCGTCTGATTTTCTTAAATTATCCATCGAAAATTGAGAATCGTCAGTTGCGTACCCATCAGCGCGAAAAAACACATTTGCCGGCACAAATTTCACAAAGCATTAGCGATGGAAAACTTTCAGGTAACTGTATTGGCGGTTACATTGTCGATATATCACCACGTGGTTGTCAGTTTTCCTTCAAGCAACAAGGCAGCAATACCGGTGTTAAGAAATGTCCTATTCACATTGCCATTAGTCTTGTCGGTTATGACGAGCCATTGTTAGTTGACGCACATGTTAAGAATCACCGCGTTGAGAATGGACACATTTTGGTGGGCATTATGTTCGATGACAACAGCCTTGATAAAATAGATGCGCTGCTCGATGAGCTGTCAATTTCGGCTGACTAACGAAGGCTATTATTGGCACTGCTAATGTTCGACATAAAATGACACAAAAGCGTTGGGAAGATCACTTTTAGGTGATAGACTTTCAGCACTAATTAATCGTGTTGGTTTTCCCTAATATTATGGAATTACTCTATTTTTCTATTGCTTTTGTTTGTGGATTTATCATTCTTCAATTGCGGTTACCTCCGCTTATTGGCTTTCTTGCCGCAGGCTTCATCCTCAATGGAGCAGGTTATCAGTCAACCCCGCTTTTAGAACAAATTGCTGCACTTGGTGTGACGCTGCTGTTATTTTCAATCGGTTTAAAACTCAAAGTTAAAAGTCTAACAAAGGCCTACGTGTGGGGACCATCCTCCATCCATTTAATACTTACTAGTTTGATGTTTTCTGCTGTTATGTTGGCGTTTGGTGCGTTCGGTTTGCCAATGTTTACCGATTTAACCTTCGAAACCGCATTACTAATAGGTTTTGCTCTCAGTTTCTCTAGTACTGTATTCGCCGTTAAAGTGTTGGAACAACGTGGTGAAATGTCGAGTATTCACGGTAAGTTATCTATCGGCATTCTCGTTATGCAGGATGTGTTTGCAGTACTGTTCTTAGCAATAAGCACAGGTAAGGCCCCAAATATATGGGCTCTTGGTTTGTTGATTGGTCTGCCGCTACTACGTCCATTGCTATACAAAGTCCTCAATAAATCTGAGCATGGTGAGTTACTACCATTATTCGGGTTCTTCTTCGCATTATTAGTCGGCTACCAAGCGTTTGAGTTCGCGGGCTTGAAAGGGGATTTAGGCGCACTAATTATCGGTATGATGTTCGCGTCGCATAAAAAAGCCAGTGAGTTAGCTAAATCCTTACTCAATTTTAAAGACTTAATGTTGGTAGGCTTCTTTTTAACTATCGGCCTTAACGCACATATTTCGATGGAAGCTGGCATCGCCGCACTGTTGATTGTGTTGGTGCTGCCACTAAAGGTCGCTCTGTATTATGTGTTAACTAACGTATTTAGATTACGTGCACGTACTTCACTGCTTAACTCATTCACATTATCTAACTTTAGTGAATTCGGTTTAATTGTTTGTGCGCTAGCTGCTACATCAGGTTGGATTTCGGGCGAGTGGTTGGCAGTGATGGCCATCGCTGTGTCGTTAACTTTTATTATTGCTTCGCCAATCAATACCCATTCCAATGAATTGTACGTAAAAATAGAAAAATTCTTGCTCAAATACGAGCGTCCGGTGAGATTAGAAGTTGAGCAACCAATGTCACTGTTCCAAGCCAAGATTTTGATTTTCGGAATGGGGCGTATCGGTGCCGGTGCTTATGAAACCATCGCCCAGCGTTATCCTACGTCTGTTGCTGGTGTTGATATTAATCCTGACGCTGTACGTCGTCATCAAGAGCGCGGTCGCCATGTGATTATGGCGGATGCAACCGACCCAGATTTCTGGACTCGGGTTAATCATTCGCAAGTAGAAATGGTTATGTTGGCAATGCCAAAACACATTCAGAATTTAACCGCGCTTGAACAGTTAAAAGCCGCAAATTTTGATGGTCAAGTATCGGCAATAGCGAATTATCCCGATCAGCAACGCGAACTCGAAGAGCTCGGTGTGCAAACCACCTACAACTTCTATTTAGAAGCAGGGGCAGGTTTTGGTGATCACGTGACTGAAACCTTGTTTAAAGAAGGTAAAGAGGCTTCGACTCAACGAACTTAAATCTAGAATTTGCGTCGGTCATTCAAATAAAAAGCCAATCAACTGATTGGCTTTTTTGTTTCCACTGTATTATGAAACTTATTTAGTTGCTTTATCCTGTTCCGCAGGACGATACTTCTCACATAAACCAATTAAGAAATTACGCAGCATTTGATCGCCGCAAGGCTTGTATTGTCTTGAGCCTGGCTTACGGAAAAATGCGCTCATTTCAGATTTTGAAAATTTAAAATCGGCAATCTGCATGATCTCTAGCAGGTTTTCTTCACGAAGCTCAAGCGCAACACGGATTTTCTTAAGAATGATATTGTTGTTGATGCGAACCTTGGTCGGAGCAGGCGCTTTACTTGGGTCAGCAGGACCACGGTTTTTAATGATCAAACCATCTAAAAATTGCTCTAGTACAACATCAGAACACTCGATATAACCGTCTTGCTTTTCGCGTTTAAGTAAGCCGCTAATAGTGTTTGCTTTAACATTGGCTTTGGCGAGTTTAAAGATGTCTACCATCGTGGCTTCACGAAGATTCAAAGCATAGCGCAGGCGGCGTAATACCAAGTTGTTGATCATAATTAGGGCCTTTTGAAAAATTTTGCGCAAATTAGCATAAACAGATGCAGATTAATACTGACATTGAGACATAATGACAAATTCCTCGCAAATAACGCTGCCAACATTGATTAAGCAATTGAAATAGGGCGCTAAACCCCATAAGATCACGTCATATTATCTGTTTAGAAGAATCCGCATGAACTCACAACTTTATTTCGTTTATGACTCCCATTGCCCATGGAGTTATGCTTGCTTACCTTTAATCAAAGCTATCGCTAATTCTGATTTAGCCATTGATATTCATTTCATGCACGCTGCCCATTACAACGGCAGTGATGGTCCTGCAAAAGCGCAACTTAAAACCGTTATTGCAGATTCTAATATCAGCTTTGGCGCTGAATATTCAGCGCAAGTCAGTCAGTCAAAAGATGCGACTCTCATGGCAAACACTATGGCATGGCTAGTTAACAAGCAGCCGAAGCAAGCTTTAGCCGTGTTGAGCGCGCTGATGGAAGAACACTTTCAACATAATAAGTCTCTTGCTAATAAAGCAGAGTTAACTGCAACGCTTGAATCGTTAAAACTGTCACCACCAGGTAAAATTTTCAAAGATAAGCTAAGTGCCGATGCAATGCAGATCGTCGAAGATGTTAATGAAATTCAAGAATTGATTGGCATGCGCTCTTTCCCAATTATGTTATTGGCTATGGGGGATAATGCGGTATTACTAGATCATTCTCATTATCTTAAGCATCCAGATAAAATCGTTGAAGCGATTAAGTTAGAGCTGTAGCCAATACTCTAATATACCGCGCCCATATCATATTAAGAATTATTTGCATTTATGTACTGTCGGCATCATACTGCGAGCAATCTTATTCATTACTAAGGATATTTATGAATATTGAACTTACTATTTATGGGCAAGTTTATATGGCGTTTGCCGTATTGATTGGAGTATTGTGTTACCGCGAAGGACAATCAAAATCTGACTCTGCTACTTCAGTAGGAGTCATTGGATTTGTACTGTCAATCTTTCAACCATTCGGATTATTTTATTTACTTTATCTTTGGATAAAGTCACCGCTGGCAAATCAGAAAATGAGTTAACAATTGACAAAGTTCTATTGAATAACTATAAATACTTCAACAATTTATAGTAAAAATGGAACTTTTCATGAAACTAGCACCAATTTTTAGCGCAATCGCGCTAAGTTTAGCTACAACTTCAATTAGCGCGAACACAACTCCAACAACAGGCGCACCAACAAATACTCAAACAGCCAGCCAATCCAAGCAACAATTAGCACCACTTACTGATTTACAAAAACAAAACCTAGAACTCCTTGGCAGAGTCTGGGGATTCTTAAAATATCACCATCCTGCGGTTGCTACTGGTAAATACGATTGGGATAAAGAGCTTATTGAGCGACTACCAAGCTATTTGGCATTAAATTCAATTGATGCGCGTAATCAGTTTTTGGTTAAGTGGATTGATGAGCTTGGCCCCGTAGAACTGTGTAAAACATGTAAGCCAACAAGTGAAAACGCGGTGTTAAAACCAGACCACCGCTGGATTTATCAAACCGAATTACCGACGAGCCTTCGTAGTAGAATTCAATTCATCTATAAGAACCGACATCAGGGGGACCAGCATTATATTGTCAAAAGTAGTGCTGAGCATCCTAAATTTACAAACGAAAACGGCTATAAAGCACTAGGCAATCCTGATCAAAACCATCCTCTTTTAACACTCTTCCGATTTTGGAATATGATCGAGTATTTTTCTCCCCATAAAGATGTAACGGATAAAGAATGGAGCAGGGTGCTTGGCGAGTACATTCCTAAAGTCTTTGAATCAACAGTTCCATTAGACTATCAAACTCACATTGCAAACTTGATATCTGACCTCGATGATGGCCATGCGTTTATGGGGGGAATGGTGGTATTTCACCGGTCAAAAGGCGTAAATTTTCCTAGGTTCAAAACAGAATTTCTTGATGAACGTTTAATCGTTACTAAATTTTACGATAACGATATTGACACGCCTCCTGTATTAGCGCTCGGCGACGAAATACATGCTATAAATGATGTCGCAATCCATGACATTGTTTCTAAACAACTATCGATAACATCAAGCTCTACGAAACACGGAAAGATGGCGTGGATAGCGGACGAAATTCTTCGCTCAGACGATCAACAACTAAAAATTACATATAGTCGTGGCGGAAAATCTGACAATAAAATAGTGCCCCTATATGATATGCAAACGAGTGGTATGTTTAGCCAACCAAAAACTCAACCTGTGGGGTATAAAATTATATCTGACAACATAGGCTATTTAGACCCCAGCAAAATCCAAGGCGATGACATGCCAGCGATAAAAGCAGCGTTCAATGAAACCAATAGCATTGTGGTTGACCTCCGGAACTACCCAAGGTTTATAGTGCATGAACTAGGTGGCTGGCTTATTAAAGAGAAAACTCCTGTAGCAAAATTAACGACTTTTAATATCGATAACCCAGGTGAGATAGTTAATCTCACTATGGACTACATTGAACCGCGTAATGAACATTACGACAACCCCATAGCGGTTTTGGTAAACGAGAATTCTAAGAGCTTACCTGAATATACTGCTTTAGCATTAAGGGCCACGCCAAAAGCAACTGTTTTCGGACGAACGACTGAAGGAAGCGATGGCAACATGTCTCACATTCTTTTACCTGGACCGATTAATACAGCGTTTTCTGGTATAGGCGTTTTCTATCCAGACGGAAAACCAACACAACGTATCGGTATAATTCCTGACATTAGAGTTGGTCGAACCATCGAAGGCATCAAAGCCGGTAAAGATGAAGTGTTAGATGCTGCAATTAAATTCTTAACCGATAAACATAAAGAAAAAATTGCGACAGCAAATTAAATGACCAATTAATAACTGAACGTAAATTCTAAATTCAGAATTTATTCTGTACAAAATTAAGGCGACGCTACGTAAATTATTCAAGGGTAAGTCTAGTAACTTTTATCAGATTTCACGTAGCGTTGCTTATTTAATATCCACAAACACAGGGAAGCGTGATGATGCGGACTTAGTAAGAGATTTTTTACTAAACGAATGACAGTATTCAACACGGAGTAGCACAAAGAACTGCAACGCATTTGGTAAACGAAGCTAGAATGCCCCCTTGAAATTCAAAATATCATAGTGCGCATAATCTATATTATGTTAAATCCTATTAATGTGAGATTATAAGACATATGATTTGTGCGACAGGCAGTCCTTAATTACGCAACTATCTTAACCCTCTCTAATGTCCAATACTCTTAAGTATTGGACATTAGGTAATTCGGTAAATATAATCCTTCATCAATCCAGTTCCACGTATTTTGTCATTTATGCAAGCAACGCCGCTTATCGATACTTTTGATAACCTTAAACAGCAACAAGCATTAGTTAGAGATCGATACCTTCATAATAGCTATCCAGATCTCGCTCATTTCTTGGAATCACTATCACCAACTATTTTAGATATCGAAAACGAGCTTTGTTTTGTGATGGAATTTCTCTATTTAATGGGACGCAAATCAAATGGCACTTATATGCGTTTTCGAAACGAAATTGAGCGTTGGTGTCTTTATTGTTGGCAAGCACGTGCTAAAAGTATCTTCGATGTAACCCGCAAAGATCTCGAAGCCTATATCGATTTTGTGTATCAGCCTGATAAGGATTGGATTGGCACTTCGGTTCAACAACGCTTTATCGACGTAAATGGTTTAGCAAAATCAAATCCTAAGTGGCGTCCGTTTGTGGCCAAACTTGCAAAGTCGCTTACCAAACGAAATCCGTCACAATCCGCACCCGTTGATAGTTACCGTCCTTCGCAAGAATCGCTAGTGGCGACCTTCACAGCGCTAAGCGTTCTTTATCAACACGCGCAAATGGAAGATGTTTGCGATAAAAATTACGTGCCTGTCGTTAAAAAATCTTGTCCATACTTAATTAAGCAAGTTCAACGAAAAACGCCTGACACGCTTAATCAACTGCAATGGGAATATGTGTTAGGCATCACCAAAGAATCAGCGGATGAAAATCCAAAATTTGAGCGCAATCTGTTTATTATTGCGACATTAAAGAGCCTATATCTTCGCGTTTCAGAGCTGTCTGAACACGCGAAATGGTCACCAAAAATGTCTGATTTTTCAGTGGATGATGATGGATTTTGGTATCTAACAGTATTCGGAAAAGGTAATAAAGTCAGAGACGTAACTGTGCCAGAGGCATACATGCCCTATTTAAAACGTTATCGTGTGTCACGTGGGCTGCCTTCCCTACCCGCGCCTGATGAAGATACGACTATGCTCAATAAATTACGTGGTGCGGGCAATCTTACTGCACGTCAAATTCGACGCATTGTCGAAGAAAGTTTTGACCTAGCTATCGCAGCATTAAAAAAGGATGGTTTTGTAGATGACGCAAATTACTTAATGGCTGCGACAACACACTGGCTTCGTCATACGGGCGCTACTGAAGATGCAGGTAGCCGGCCACTTAAACATCTTGCCGACGAACTTGGCCATGCATCATCAGAAACCACTGACCGAAATTATATTCAAAGTAATATCAAAGATCGCGCGCGCTCAGGACAGCATCGCAAAGTTTGATAAACGAGAATTACGACACGCACGTTACAGCGTAATTTTAATTGCTTGTTTCAACTAACCCCGCTATCTTTTCGCAAAAGATTCGCCATAAGTGGCTAAAATACCAGCAAACAGTTTTTCAGTTAGCACATGCTAAAACGCTAGCACGGTCCAGTTCACAGTTAATCTACTTTCGCAACATTTCTTTTACAATAAAGGTTTCAGGCAAAATTTTGCGACTAATGTCCAATTTCCTATCTTAAATCCCATAGTTTTACAACTACTTTATCTTGATCTACTTGTCTTGACTGGGCAATATTTAGCCGCTAACTTAATGAAAACGTGAAAGTTCGAGGAAGATTATGGCGAAGTCAATTTTGGTTTTATCAGATATCAACGAGTCTGGAAATTGTGCGTTAAACAAGGCACATGAAATAGCGGCACCTTTAGGTGAGCAGATTGAAGTGGTACGTTTTGTTAAAACGGGCAGTAATCAGAATAACCCAAGCGATATCGCCGCCACCAAAGACAATCTCCAAGCTTCCATCGACCGCATTTTTGCTGATTACCCTCACAAAGAAAACATCATCAACCAAGTAGTGGTTACCGACGACATTGTAAGTTGGGTTAACACGCACTGCGAAAATAATGATTTTGATTTAGTGGTTAAGGCAGGACATCGCTCTGAAACCTTCTTCCACACGCCTTGTGATTGGGAGTTAATTCGCACATTGCAGGTTCCTGTGTTAATCGCCAGCCAACAGCATTGGCGTAACAAACACGCAATTTTGTCAGCAATAAACCCCGATGCAAAAGACGATGCTCACAAAGCGTTAAACGACACCATTTTGCAATGGAGTAAGAAATGGGCACACACGTTCGGTTCAACAGTGAATGTAGTCTATAGCCTTCCAGTACCAAACATCTTAAAAGAACTCGATATAATCGACATGGAAGAATACGCCAATAAACACCGTGTTGAAGGTGAGCAAAAAGTGACAGCGTTGTTAGAAAAACACGGTTTAGCTGACGCTAATATTCACATTACTGCAGGTGCACCAGATCGCACTATTCCCCACTGCGCTAATGAGCTTAAAGCAGAATTAGTCATTATGGGAAGTACAGGTAAAAGCGGCCTTAAAGGATTAATCTTTGGCAATATTACCGAGAAAGTAATGCACAATCTGCGCACCGATTCTCTCTCTATTGAACTCGAGAATAATTAGTTCATTGCACCTAAGTTAAGTAAGTACGCTGGTCAACAATAGCAATGCCGCGAGAGGAAAATATGTCGCAAAAAACAAATCCAATTGTTCACTATGTCATTGTTTGGCCATTAGTACTTTTTGCATTTTGGCTATTACTCTCTGGATTTTTTAAACCTTTGTTGCTCGGATTAGGTGTGGTTTCGGTAGTAACTGTTGTTTCATTACTTTACAAAATGGACAAACACGACGAACAGACTCAGCCACTACCTCTTTCTCCTCGCTTTTTCGCTTACGTTGGATGGCTATTGGTTCAGGTTTTTAAATCCGGTATTCAAGTAACAAAACTAGTTTGGACACAGGGAAAAACTGTCGAGCCGACATTAGCTACATTGTCTATCAGAGATAAATCTGTCAACACTCGTGTGCTTTATGCTAATTCCATTACTTTAACACCTGGTACGCTGTGTATCGATATTGATGAAGAGAACGTTACCGTCCATGCCCTACAACATAAATCTGTTGAACAACTTGATAAAGGTGAGATGGCGCGAAGGGTTGCTAACGTCAATAAAGAGGGAGAATCATCATGATTTTGGCGGCAACTTCCATCGCAATTTTATCCGTAATGGCTTTAGCACTCGCCAGAGCGTTAAAGGCAGAAACTGTCTACGACCGCATTCTCGGCGTAAATATGTTTGGCACTAAAACCGCCCTCTTTATTGCAGTAATGGGTTTTTTAGCTGGCCGACCAGATTTTCTCGATATTGCAATTGTTTATGCGTTGATTAACTTCATTGGCATGGTCGCGGTGTTGCGTTTTTTTGAATACACCTGTGACAACGCGGATAGCGGCGTTGAGGAGCAATCGAAATGATTTTAGACGTGTTGAGCGCTATTTGTTTATTACTAGGCGCATTTTTCAGTCTGACAGGTGCCTTTGGCTTATTTCGGTTTCCGGATTTTTTTACCCGAGTTCACGCTGCCAGTGTTACGGATTCGATTGTGACTCTCTTAATTGTTGCGGGCTTAATGCTGCGCACTGACTTTGACTTGGTCACAGTAAAACTACTATTTATCGCTATCTTCCTATTGCTAACCGGACCGACTGCGTCACATGCTTTAGCAAAGTCGGCGCGTCATGGTGGTCTGTTAACGATGCCGGAATCTAAGAGTAACCAAAAGGACAGCAATTCATGAATGAGTTTATCGATATTGTCTTGCTTGGGATGCTTGCAATTACCGCTCTTGGCGTCATTGTTCTAAAAGATCTGTTCGCGGTTGTCATGCTGTTTGGCGTTTACAGCTTGTTGTCAGCGTTAATCTTTGTCAATTTAGACGCAGTCGATGTGGCGTTTACAGAAGCCTCTGTTGGTGCAGGAATTTCAACGGTTCTTATGTTGGGCACGTTAGCGCTAACCGGGCGTAAAGAAAAGTCGACTAGTACCATAAAACTCATGCCTTTGCTCGTCGTGTTGGTCACTGGCGGTGCGCTTTTGTATGGCACGTTAGACATGCCGCCATTTGGCGATCCAAATAACCCTGCGCATCAGCATGTCGCTCCGCGTTATATTGAAGAGTCTCCAAAAGAGATTGGCTTGCCAAATATGGTTACCTCGGTATTAGCGAGCTACCGTGCTTTCGATACCTTAGGGGAAACAGCCGTGGTATTTGCTGCGGCAATTGGCGTTCTTAGCATTTTGGGACTCCCAAAATCTGAACGCACTGCACTAGCATCGGGTCTTCAATCGCACTTGGTACTAAAAGTCGTTGCCAAACTCATTATTCCACTAACAATTTTGTTTGCCCTCTATGTGCAATTCCACGGCGATTATGGACCCGGCGGCGGGTTCCAAGCTGGGGTTATTGCTGCTGCAGCAATCATTCTTTACGCATTGGTCTTTGGATTACCTGTCGCACTCAAGGTATTGCCACCAAGTACGCTTAACATTCTTGTTGCAAGTGGCGTCCTTATTTATGCAGGCACTGGGCTAGTAAGTTTTGCACTTGGCGCTAACTTCCTCGATTACAATGTTTTAAGCAGCGATCCTGTCGCTGGTCAACATCTCGGCATCATTCTTATTGAATTAGGCGTCGGTATTACTGTATTCGCAGCGATGCTAAGCATATTTTTCGCGTTTGCTAATCGCGCTGAAAGGAAGAATATCTCATGAGTTTTGTCACCGATTATTACAACTACTGGGTCGTAGTATTTTTAATGATGGCAGGGTTTTATGTTGTCATTGCAGCAAATAACTTAGTCAAGAAAGTCGTTGGCTTGGGAATATTCCAGACGGCTGTGTTTATGATGTATATCACTATCGGTAAAGTCAAAGGCGGCTCCGCACCAATAGTGGCTGAGGGCGTTGAGAGTTTCTCTAACCCGCTACCTCATGTTCTTATTTTAACGGCGATTGTGGTTGGTGTTGCCACCACTGCCGTCGCCCTCGCCTTAATTATTCGTATCAAACAAGCCTATGGCACGATTGAAGAAAATGAATTTGAAGACAAGGAAGATCTTATCTAATGATTGACCAACACCTTGCTATTCTGCCAGTCGTGCTGCCTTTAGTTGCAGCGCCCCTGTGCTTTATTCTACCAAGACATTCACTTGCTTGGCTCGTTGCCTGTGCAACCAACTTCGTTAGTTTTGCCGTCGCGCTATCCTTATTGTTACTCACCATGGAACAAGGCGTAGTTAGCTATGCGGTTGGCGGCTGGTCCGCGCCGTGGGGGATCGAAATGCGCATCGATGTCGCAAGCGCCATCGTTCTTTGCGCGGTGAGCGGCATTTCATCCCTCGTTTTAATTTATGCCAAAGACAGTATTGCCCATGAAATAGCCGCCGAGCAATGCAGTCTGTTCTATACAGCCCATTTGCTGTGTTTAACCGGGCTATCAGGCATTCTAATTACAGGCGATGCCTTTAATTTGTTCGTATTTTTAGAAATCTCTTCGTTAGCAACATACACCTTAGTAAGTTTAGGGCGTGATCGCCGCTGTTTAACCGCTGCATTTCGCTACTTAATTATGGGCACCATCGGGGCAACCTTTATTTTGATTGGTGTTGGCATGCTTTACATGAAAACCGGCACCCTTAATATGATGGATTTGAGTGAACGCCTCGCGTTACTCGATGGCAATCGCACGCTTAACACTGGACTGGCGTTTATTTTGATCGGCGTTAGTATCAAGCTTGCCCTCTTTCCTCTGCACATGTGGTTACCACCGGCTTACACACATGCACCGTCGGTGGTTAGTGCGTTTCTCGCAAGTACCGCAACTAAGGTTGCTGTGTATGTAATGATCCGCTTTATCTTCACGATATTCGGCGCGAGCTATGTGTTTGAAGAAATGGGCATGAGCATCATCTTATTAGTGTTAGCGATTGTCGCTATTTTCAAATGCTCTTTCATGGCCACCGTCCAAAGTAACGTGAAGACCGTACTTGCCTACAGTAGTGTGGCGCAAATTGGCTATATGATTTTAGGTATTAGCCTTGCGACGTCACTTGGATTAATGGCGGGCTTGCTCCATATCTTTAATCACGCCCTCATGAAAGGCGCGTTGTTTATGGCAGTAGGATGCGTCGCGCTACGCACAGGTTCTGTAGATATTAAAGCCTTCCAAGGTTTGGGTCGTAAGATGCCGTGGACGATGGCAGCGTTTACCATTGCGGGATTAAGTATTATTGGTGTGCCGCTCACTGCGGGGTTTGTCAGCAAGTGGTATTTAGTCACTGCGGCGCTTGAGCAGCAACACTGGCTGATAGCATTCTTCTTATTAGCAGGCTCTTTATTAGCAGTGGTCTATATCGGACGAGTATTAGAAGCTGCCTATTTTCAAAAAGCTGAAAACGATGTGTCCATTCAAGAGGCTCCTCTACTTATGTTGATCCCTATGTGGCTTTTAGTTGTTGCGAATATCTATTTCGGTATTGATACGTCAATGACAGTAGGCGCAGCAGAGTCTGCAGCACAGTGGTTGACCACAACAAACGTTACGGAGGCTAACTAATGGATTTATGGACAGCCTTTGATATGGGGCAATTAGTCAATGCTGCTATAGTGACGCCTTTAATAGGGGCGATACTTGTGATGTTGCTTGGAAAACAGCCCAACTTGCGCGAAGCCGCATCTATCAGTACTGGTGTGGTATTGTTTAGCATTGTGTTAGCCATCACGACGCGAACCTTTGAGCTGTTTCCTACGCAATCTATTGAGACGGCTACACAGTGGATCAGCATCCTACCTAACTTAGCCATTGAATTTTCAGTTGAGCCACTGGGTGTCTTATTCGCGCTGGTTGCAAGCCTGCTATGGATAGTGACAACAGTGTACGCCATTGGTTATATGCGAGGTCACGGTGAAATAAATCAAACGCGATTCTTTACCTGTTTTGCGCTAGCAATCAGCACGGTGATGGCGATTTGTTTCTCCGCTAACCTACTGACTCTATTTATCTTTTACGAACTACTAACGTTATCGACATTTCCGCTCGTAACCCATGCAGGTACTGAAGATGCAAAACGTGGCGGGCGTATTTACTTAGGTATCTTGTTAGGCACCTCGATCGCGTTCCTATTGTTTGCCATTTTAATTACTTGGGTCACAGCAGGTACGTTAACCTTCAGCGAAGGCGGTATATTGTCGCAACCGTCTAGTTCAACGACTGGGCTACTCTTAGTGCTGTTTTGTTACGGTGTTGGTAAAGCGGCCATTATGCCGTTTCACCGTTGGTTACCCGCGGCTATGGTGGCGCCAACGCCTGTGAGTGCCCTACTACACGCGGTGGCTGTCGTAAAAGCGGGCGTGTTCAGTATCCTTAAAATTGTGATTTACATTTTCGGTATTGAATCACTCACTCAGATCCCAACAGCAGATGTCATGCTCTATATCGGCGCTGCCACAGTGCTACTTTCATCATGCATCGCAATGACCAAGGACAATTTAAAGGCACGTCTGGCATATTCGACTGTTAGTCAGCTCAGTTATATTGTAGTAGGTGCGCTGCTCGCTTCATCGGTTGCGGCTGCTGGTGCAACGCTGCATATTGCGACTCACGCCATCGGTAAAATTACCCTATTCTTTTGTGCAGGCGCCATTATGGTGGCTTCACACAAGAAGAACATCAGCGAAATGGTAGGTCTTGGTCGTGTTATGCCCTTCACCATGGCAGCATTTGCAGTGGGAGCGCTCAGCATCATTGGCCTGCCACCGCTAGCCGGTACCTGGAGTAAATGGTATTTGGTTGTTGGTGCGCTCGATAGCGACAAACTGATTATCGTCGCGGTATTAATGATAAGTTCGCTGCTTAACATTGCGTATTTATTACCAATTCCAATCAAAGCATTCTTCGCGAAACCTCAGGATGGCGAAAATACAGAGAAAAAAGCATGGTCAACCGCCGAGATTAAAGAAGCTCCGCTCCCAAGTTTATTAGCCATTGGCTTCACGACACTAGGCTGCTTTGTGTTGTTCTTTTACCCGCAACCATTAATTGCGCTAATCAACCTAATTCCCGGTGTTTCCACTGGCATAAATGGAGGCTTCTAAAATGAAAGAGAATGAACAGCAAGACTTCTTTGATAAGCCTTCCAATATTCAGATGATGCTCAGAGTGTTTTACGTACTTTGCGCCGTTTTAGTATTGGTTGATTTCGTTGTACATCGCCACATCTATCACGATTGGGAGAACATTCCCGCTTTTTACGCCATTTATGGATTTATTGGTTGTGTTGTCTTGGTATTAATTGCTAAAGCCATGCGCAAAGTGTTAATGAAAGAGGAAGACTACTATGATAAGTAGCTTGTCACAGATGCTACCATCGCTGCCGCCTTTCTTGCCCTTGATGATTGGCGCGCTTGCCGCAATATTTTTACGTGGTTACCTGCGCAGCTTCATTATGCTCATTACCCCGATCTGGGGTGCACTTGCGCTAGCTGGTATTGAGCCAGGGGTGTACTGGAGTTTTGAATTTATCGGTTACCAATTAGAGCCAGTTCGGGTTGATAAATTAAGCTTAATTTTCGGCTACCTCTTTCATTTAGCTGCTTTTATTGCGGTCATTTATTCATTACATCTAAAAGACACCATTCAGCACTTCGCTGGTCTTAGTTATGCATCTAGTGCTGTTGGCGCTGTGTTTGCGGGCGATTTGCTGACCTTATTTATTTTTTGGGAATTGTTAGCACTCACCTCCGTGTTCTTGATTTGGGCTAGACGCACCGATCGCGCTTACAGCGCTGGCATGCGCTATATCATGATCAAGGTATTATCTGGCGTATTATTGCTCGTTGGCACTATTATTTTTATTCATCAGACAGGCAGTGCCCGCTTTGAAGATATTGGTCTTGAGCATGAGGGAATGCTCAACATAGGTGCATGGTTAATCTTTATTGCATTTGGTATCAAATGTGCGTTTCCCTTTGCCCATACGTGGCTTACCGACGCCTACCCTGAGGCAACACCGACCGGTACTGTCTTTTTGGCGTCATTTACCACCAAGGTAGCCGTGTATGCCCTAGCACGTGGTTTCGCAGGCACTGAATTGCTGGTATGGATAGGCGTTACTATGGCATGTTTCCCTATTTTCTATGCGGTAATAGAAAATGATCTACGCCGAGTCCTAGCCTATTCGATGATTAACCAAATTGGTTTTATGGTTGTTGGCGTTGGTATAGGAACGTCACTGGCGTTAAACGGCGCTGTTGCTCATGCATTTAATGACGTCATTTTTAAAGGGCTGTTAATGATGAGCATGGGCGCAGTACTACACATGACAGGTCGAATAAATGGCTCTGAGCTCGGCGGCCTTTATAAGAGTATGCCCAAAACCACAATATTATGTGTTGTCGGGGCAGCATCAATTTCCGCCTTCCCGCTGTTTAGTGGGTTCGTGTCAAAATCGATGATCATGAGTGCCGCTATAGCAGAGAATTACGAAGTTGTTTGGTTGCTGCTATTGTTCGCTGCGGCTGGTGTATTCCATCACGCGGGCATTAAAATTCCTTATTTTGCCTTTTTCGCTCACGACTCGGGCATCAGGACCACTGAGCCACCAAAGAATATGCTTGTTGCGATGGCACTAGCAGCAATCTTATGTGTTGTTATCGGTAGTTTCCCAGCATATACAGTCTACGCGTTATTGCCATGGAACGAGCACTATCAACCTTATGATGTGACACATGTGTTAACCCAGCTTCAACTATTGTTCTTCTCTGCAATGGCGTTTGTATGGCTTAATCTGAAAAACATGTATCCGCCAGAGCTGCCTTCGACCAATCTCGACACAGACTGGCTCTATCGAAAACTCGCACCTGCATTCGTTAAGCCGATATTTAGCGCATTGCGTAACAGTGTTGAACTAGTAGAAAACGCTGTAATTGCGGGCGTTAAAGGTCTTATCAATCAGTCGTACGATGGGAAAAAAGAACGACCACGTGGCTATTTCGCCAAGCTGTGGCCCACCGAAACTATGGTGATGTGGGTAGCGCTGCTGTTAGGCGGGATTTTGCTGATGTATTACTTTTAGTACGGCGGGCGTTAAATCGACTAGTTAAAGAAAAAGCCAAGCAACAGCTTGGCTTTTATATGTTTAAATGACTTCCGTTGTTGCAACGACTTCTTTATTCCACACTTGAGGCGCTGTTGAGTTAAAGCGAGAGATTGTTTTCTCGCTATCGCCTTTGAGTAAATAGTATTGGTTTTGATAAATATTCCAACGGCATAAGTCAATTGGCGTCACTTCTGACGCGTTAACGGAATCGACCGCTTGTGAGCGCTCTAACGCTGCGGCGACTAATTCAGAGCAGAAAAATTTACTGAAATCTTCATCATTCCCACCGATTATCGAATTTGTATCAAAGAGTTTTTCGAACGCGTCGACTGCAGACATCAACGCCTGCCCTAGATCATAAGAAATCGCTTGTTGAGATTGATGATAGAGAAAGTCAAAAAAGGCTTGGGCATTAAATCGGTGCTGACGAAGCTGCTCGGATAATGGTAACCACCACACATCGCCATCGTAGTCTTCCAAAACCTGACTAAAACGCGAAATTGCTACCCCTTTTTTCCCTGTTGATTCGATAATCTGATTAAAAAACTGTCCGTCACTTGCATCAGGTAACTGCGTTTTTAGAATAATTCCGACATGAGATACTTGCGAAAATGTCGCTAGTTTAATGACTTTGGAGAATGCACCGTTGCCGCCAAAGGCAATCACATCACCCGGTTGCATTTGGGCCCTCGCTTGTTGATATCCAAGTTGTTGCGCTTTCATTTGCCATCCCTCCATGGTCAATTTCAAATTCTCAAAGAAATACTATTTAGATTGCCTTAAAGAATAATACTTAAAGACCATTAGGTTGTCGAACATGAGTAAAATTGAGTAATCGAGCTCAAACGAATTCGAAAGACAATTGACCTAACGCATAACTACTTTGATTAGTTAATTATCCGAATAAATATTGATCTTTATCAATATCGGCGTATAGTTTCAGAAAATACTGAAACTTCAGAAGGTAATAGTCTAATGATAATAGCACCTAAATTAGAATCCTTTGTCATGCATTGTGGCGAAATGGGCAGTCGTTGGGGATTTAACCGCACAGTTGGCCAAATGTACGGTTTGATGATTATTTGTGAGGAGCCATTAACGGCAGTAGAGTTAGCGGAAACACTTAATATTTCTCGCGGCAATGTCTCTATGGGCATCAAGGAATTACAATCTTGGCGTTTAATTAGCGTTACCCACAAACCGAAAGACCGAAAAGAATATTACTCGCCTGCTGGCTCAATCTGGGATATGGCGATTCGCGTATTTGAAGAGCGCCGCAAACGAGAGGTTGACCCTACCCTGTCTTTACTTCGCGATAATCTACTTGATGAACCGACTAACGAAAAAGAAGAATATGCGCATAAGCAGCTCCATGAGATCCATGATCTGTTAGAAACCGTCACTCAGTGGGCTGGCGAGCTGCAAACAATGAATCCGGAAAACCTTACAACCCTCATGAAATTGGGTTCTGGTGTCAGTAAGGTACTGGATATAAAAGACAAACTACTTGCCAATAACAGCTAAGGAGATGTCATGATTGAAGAAACACTGATGCTGTCGCGTATTCAGTTTGCCGCCAATATAAGTTTTCACATTCTATTTCCGACAATCACCATCGCGTTAAGCTGGTTTTTAGTTTACTTTAAGGTAAAAGCCAATATCACCAAAGATCCTGTGTGGATGCGCATGTATCGCTTTTGGGTCAAAATATTTGCCCTTTCCTTCGCTATTGGCGTTGTATCTGGCGTTACCATGTCTTTTCAATTCGGTACGAACTGGCCTCAGTTCATGGAAAAAGTCGGCAATATCGCAGGGCCTTTGCTCGGCTATGAAGTACTCACCGCATTTTTCTTAGAGGCGTCTTTTCTAGGTATCATGCTCTTTGGTATTAAGCGAGTGCCGCCTGTTGTTCATACCATCTCAACGATAGTGGTTGCCGTTGGCACTAGCTTATCAGCATTTTGGATCCTCGCGTTAAACTCGTGGATGCAAACGCCTCAGGGCTTTGAGATGATCGACGGTGTAGCTTACCCGACGGACTGGTGGGCAATTATATTTAACCCATCTTTCCCTTATCGTTTAGCGCATATGCTTATCGCTTCTGGATTAACAGCGTCATTTTTAGTCGCTGGTATTACAGCGTATCGTTTGCTTAAAGGTGACAACAAAAAAGCACCAACCAAAACGCTGAAAATTAGTTTAACCGCGGCGATGATCTTAACAACTTTACAAGTCTACGTTGGCGATTTACATGGTTTGAACACGCTTAAGCATCAGCCTCAGAAAGTTGCTGCCATGGAAGGACTTTGGGAAACAGAATCTGGCGTACCTTTATTACTATTTGCAACCATCGATGAAGAAAATCGTGAAAATGGTTTTGAAATCGCGATTCCTAAACTTGCTAGTTTGATCTTAACCCACGAATTTGATGGTGAGCTTAAAGGACTTAATGAGTTTGAAGGTAATCACCCACCAGTAGCCCCCGTTTTTTATGCTTTTCGCATTATGGTCGGTCTGGGATTCTTCATGTTGGCCGTCTCTTGGATAGCCCGTATTACCTTGGCAAGAAGGAACGAATTACCGAATTGGATGCTTAAGATTCTCGTCTTGATGACATTTTCGGGATGGATCGCTACGTTAGCTGGCTGGTATGTCACTGAAATTGGACGCCAACCATGGCTAGTCACTGGCGTACTAACGGTCAAAGAAGCTGCAACTGACATTGCGCCATCGAATGTGATGTTCTCACTCGTTGCATACTTAATTACTTATGTTGTGGTGATGTGGGCGTATTTACATACGTTACTCGTCATGAGCCGACGTGCCGTTGAAGTAGAAGAAATTTCTGATAATGAGTACTACTCTCACACCCAACCAATGAAGGAGGCTTAAATATGTTTGGTCAAGAAGCACTCGCACTGATCTTTGGCGGCTTAATGGCGCTAACTATTTTGCTATACGCTATTCTCGATGGTTATGATTTGGGCGTTGGTATGTTGTTGCCACTAGAAAACGACAAGCAAGCAGACGAAATGATCGCCTCGATCGGCCCGTTTTGGGATGCCAATGAAACTTGGCTAGTAATGGCAATGGGCCTTCTGTTTATTGCCTTCCCACTCGCTCATTCCATGGTGTTTAAAGCCCTTTATTTACCAACATTGGTGATGTTAATTGCGTTAATCATTCGTGGAATTGCGTTTGATTTCAGAGCCAAAGCCCTATTTACCCATAAACCGATTTGGGATCGCGCCTTTAAATACGCATCACTAGTCGCTTCAATTGCGCAAGGCTACATGCTTGGCCAGTATGTTGTTGGTTTTGAGCAGAATAGTACAGCGATTTTATTTAGCTTGCTAAGCGGAATTGGCGTTGCCATGGCCTATTCATTGATTGGTACTGCCTGGTTAATCATGAAATGTGAGGGAGATTTGCAAGTTAGAGCCATTCGCTGGTTCAAGATTGCGCTCATCGTTGCGGCTATTGGTGTACTGCTGGTGTCGATAGTTAATCCTATGGTCAATAGTGATGTGGCAAAGCGTTGGTTTAATACCCCAGCCTATTGGCTGTTGCCAGTTTTATGCGTTGCATGTTTCGCCATTGCCTATGTAGAAATTAGTAAGATACGAGAGCGTAAATGGCAAGACACTACCAACGATGAGCGCTGTTGGGCTCCATTCCTGTGGACGGTAGCGATATACGTTTTATGCTTTACAGGTTTTTGTTTGAGCTTTTATCCAGAAATTGTCCCGGGCAAACTTACAATTTGGGAATCGGTGGCTGCGCCACAAGCACTAAACTTTTTACTGTGGGGGGCCATGATTGTTATACCGACGATCTTGGCGTATACGGCATACTCTTATCGCGTGTTTTGGGGTAAGGTATCGCCATTACAGTACTATTAAACGACATTATTTAAATAATTTACGAAAAAAGGGCTCATTTGAGCCCTTTTTTAATCTGCATGAAATAAAGTAATTAATCAATTTCAACCATTTGGCGTTTATCCGCAGACCAAGTCACGTGATATTTCTTACCTGGTGCCTTATCAACACGCTCAAAAGTATGAGCGCCAAAGAAATCACGTTGGGCTTGGAGCAAGTTTGCTGGTAGCGTATCCATACGGTAAGAATCATAATACGCAAGCGCGGAGCTAAATGCACCACAAGGAATCCCATCCAAGGTCGCTTTGGCAATTGCATGACGCCAGTTGTGCTGATATTTAGCAATTTCCCCCGCAAAGTACTCATCTAACAATAAGTTGCCTAAATCTGAATCACGATTATAAGCATCGGTAATTTTTTGTAGGAATGCCGCTCTAATGATACAACCTGCGCGCCATATTTTCGCAATGCCGCCAAAATCAATTGGCCAGTTTTGTTCACGAGCCGCTAGTTTAATTAATTGGAAACCTTGTGCGTAAGCAACAATTTTTGAGCAATAAAGTGCATCGTGGATCTGCTCGATACAATCTTTGCGCTCTTGCACGTCTACTTGTGCGATTGTTGGGCCAGTTAGCAATTTCGCTGCGCGAATACGGGCGTGTTTTAATGTCGATAGTGAACGAGCGAATACGGATTGTGCAATGGTTGTCGCTGGCGCGCCTACCTGCAGTGCACCAACCGCAGTCCACAAGCCTGTGCCCTTTTGACCTGCTTTATCTAAAATTACATCCACCAATGGCTTTTTCGTTTCTGGATCGAATTCACGCAGCACATCGCTACTAATTTCCATCAAGTAACTATTTAGAATACCGTTGTTCCATTGCTCGAAAATATCGGCGATTTCCATAGGCGACATAGATAATGATTCACGCATAATGTGGTATGCCTCGCAAATCATTTGCATATCAGCATATTCAATGCCGTTATGAACCATTTTTACGTAATGGCCACTGCCCGCTGGACCAATATAAGTAGCACAAGGCTCACCTTGAGGTAATGGCTGCGTATGGTGAGTTCGCTCAAGTGCACGACCTGTTTCTGGGTCAACTTTGGCGGCAATAGCATGCCATACTGGCTCAATGCGCGCCCACGCGTATGGGTCGCCGCTTGGCATTAAACTCGGGCCAAAACGTGCCCCCACTTCACCGCCAGATACCGCCGTGGTAAAGAAGTTAAATTTACCGCGATAGCGCTTTTCACGCTCGATAGTATCGGTCCAAAGGCTATTGCCAGTGTCGACGATAATATCATCAGCCTTAATCCCCGCGTCTATTAACTTGCCACACACGTCATCGACTGGCGCGCCTGCAGGGATTGACAAAATAATAAGATGCGGTGCTTTTAGTTTACCGAGCAATTCAGTGAACGAGTGACATGGGATTATGCGAGGTTCAGTAGTTGTGTTTTCTGCTGCATCGGCACTTAATGTCTCTTCAACCTTATTGTGGTCAAGGTCGAAGCCTGCAATTTTATAACCATTATCCGCAAGGTTCAGTGCGATGTTTTTACCCATAACACCTAAACCGATAAAACCAATGTCGCATAACGCCGTTTGTTCTGTCATCTTTTGTACCTTAATGCAGAGGATTGTGAAGTTGGCGCGGAGTATAACTTAATTACTATGTAAAAATAATACCAATCCTGAAATTCTCTAAACTAATTTCGCCGTAGTTAATGTGCTTTGCGTCATAAAATGTCACCTAAAAGCATTGGTATGTGTAATTTTGTTACATTAATGTGATATTCCTACGGTTTGTGAGGCTATTTCTAAAAATTCTAACTCTTGACTATTCTTCAATCGATTTTGGGTTTATTATTTTTCAATCCCCTTCATTTTCCTGAACTTACATACAAAGATGAACCAATTTTTAGATCTTAACTTTATGGTGACCCTACTAGGGCTTTTCGGTATCGCTGTTTTTGCAGTATCCGGTGCCTTAGACGCTGCACGTAAAGAAATGGATATCCTTGGTTTTATGTTAATTGGCACCGCAACAGGCCTCGGTGGCGGTACTATTCGCGACGTCCTTTTGGGGAACCTGCCTGTTTACTGGATTATGGATGCGACATACGTTGGATTGTGTATGTTGATGTCGCTAATGACTTATTTCATCGCGCCAAAACTAGAATCACGAACCAAAGCGCTAATTTGGATGGATGCCTTAGGGCTCGCCCTGTTTTGTGTGACAGGCACTCAAATCGCGGCATCGGTTGGCGCACCGCCGTTAATTTGCGTTTGTATGGGTGTTGTTACTGCCTCTTTCGGTGGCATTATTCGTGATGTGTTGTGCGGTTATGATTTAGTGTTAAGTAACAGAGAACTTTACGTAACCACAGCCGTTGCTGGTGGTTCAGTATATTGGTTGTTACATTGGGCTGGCGTATTAGAAAGTGTCGCAATGTTAGGTGGTTTTCTTGCGGCATTTGGCCTGCGCAGTGCCGCAATCATTTGGGGGCTGTCCTTACCCTCATATCAATCCAAACGATAGATTAGATGTTAATCACGAGCTTATTGAGTTCGAATTCTTGGTCCATCAGTTGGCCTATAATATTTTCGCCACAAAGGTGATGAGCATATTGCATGTGAAGACATCTCACTTTAGTCCAATTAGTGATACCGCCGATGCCGTATTGTTCAAAAAGCTTTATATACCCAAGGTCTTCTAGCCGAGCATTATCTTCTGGAAGCATCGCCTCCCAACGCGCTTTAACATATTGCTGATGGTTCTTGTAAAAAACATCACGCAAGTCTTCGTCTTCTTCTAAGCGCTGCTCTATCGATTTTGTCCAACCACTGGTTTCAATTTTATTGATTGCCTTGTGTAAATCTTTAGAACACAGCCAATACATTGTTGGGAAAGGCTTATCCGCCACTAAGCTCCTAGTTTGCAGTACCGTTGGTATTCCTTTTTCAGTTTCATGGGCAATTTTGATGACACCACGTGGCATTCTACCAAGCTGTTGGTTAATGATTTCAAGTTGCTCTTGTGTTAATTGACTATTGGACATGCTCTGACGCTCTTTTGAAAAAATTCGCGCGATTATACAGATAATTTTGTTGTTTTGACTGTAATTGTTGTATGTTCTGGTAAAATCCGCCGCAATAATTTGATCTGTATTGAAAATTAAGGGCTCCTTTTGCAATTACGCGACATCGATAAAGCGACTTATCGCAAACATTTTAAGCACACCACTTTTGCAGCCATTGGTTGTTTGATGGTCGGAGCACTAGCTATTTCGACAACGCTAATAGCGCTGTTTGGAAACCCACAAGGCAGTAATTTCAATTTCAACTTAACCGGTGTGGTTGTAACTATTGTATTAATGGCCATCGCAGCAAGTCGATTAAAGGACAAGCCTTATTTTAGTGAGATTGTATACGTGTCAAAACTTAAGTTTGAATTGTCACATATTAATCGGAAATTAAAAGCCATCGAAAAATCAGTGGCGAATAACAACCCTGATGCGTTTGATATCATGGCCTTTTATTACCAAGCAACGCGTCAGGTTTGGGAACTCGATGATAACAACATCACTTTGAGTGAGTTGAACGTCAAGGAAGGAAAATTCTTTGAGAAAGTCAATCAAGCAAACTTTCAAACCGATGTGAACCGCTATTCACGTGATTTATTAGAGCAATTTTCATAAGGAAATTTCGTGCATCAATTAACGAACGAACAAGAGCAACAACTTTCTCATTGGCTAAACGATGAAGCGCCTAGCCAAACCCTGTGCCTTAACGCAGTTAAAGGATATCTATTTGCTGTAATCGCCAGTCCTGATCCGATAGAAGTGTCACAATGGCTGCCAGTAATTTTTAACGACGAGGCCGATAAAATCCCAGATGAAATCACCATGATTCTGGCACAGCTTTATAATCACACCAGTGATTTGGTGTTCGACGAGGGTTATGCACTGCCAAAAGTCACTGAGTTTTCTGAGGAAATGGTCGAAGCCAACTTTCTCAGTGGTCATCCGTTACACGAGTGGTGTTATGGCTTTGCTTGTGGTGCAAACTTCTATTCAAATAAATTACTCGATAACATGACTGAAGAGTCTGAAATTCTTGAGTCGTTCACATTAGCCATTATGGCATTAACCTTCTTCGCCGATCGCCAGATGGCACAAGAAGTGGTGGATAGCCAGGATAATAGCAACATTAATCTTTTTTCCCCTATTATGTATCAAATGATTGTTGATCTTGTACCTGAATACGCTGCACTCGTAGAGCAAGCTGCGTTAAGTACCGGACTTTACGATTTTGAAGAGTCTGAAGGCTGGGGTGAAGAATAAAGTAAAGTTTAAAAAGTCTGCTAAGCTAATAATATAGTCTTAGGTTAAAAGAGGTGTCCGATGCATTTAGATCTCGATATTCATAATTACTATGAAAAGTTAATGATTGAACACCTCGTTTCCCATCCCGAATATGGTGAATTTGATAAAGAGTTTATGGCAGACGTATGCTGTTTAGCGCTGACACAATTACCCGCCCGTTATATCAGACATGAAATTGATATGTCTTTCTATCTTAGCTCGGATGATCGTCTCAAAATGAATTATCAAGTTGATCAAGCAGTAAAGGCGGCAATTGAATATCTACGTAATAAAGCCGAGCACCGCCCGCAAGCACAGTAACTTTCGATTAGCGAATTACGTTAATGCTTTGCTGATAAAACTTGGCTTTTCCGCCTTGTTGCCACGTCAAGGTCAAGCGCCACTCCATCACAGGTAATGCACAGGCACCTAGTAAAACTTTAGTCGTATAGTTATTGTCTTTGTCGTTATTGGGTTGAAAAAAAACCGGAACTATTCCCATATCCATCGAGATGCCTTCCAATTTTCCTTGCAGATTTGACACGGTACCGTTGAATGATGCTTGCATTTCAAATAGCTCTTCAGCCCGCATCTTAACGGGAACAGAGAGCGTGATTTCCGCTGCATTAAAAGTCTGGTATTGAGTAACTTCTTTCTGCGATTCTTGCGTGTCGTTACAGCCTGCTAAGGCAAGTAAACTGGCTAGTAAAATTCGTTTCATTTGCTTACAAATTGATTTTTGATGCACGGATTATAGCGATATTTTTGCAACTTTCTGCGTATAAAAGCGTCACTTAGTTAATATTTGTCAAAATATTTCTGAATTCTCCTTCTGCAAATTTCATCTTTGATCTAAATCAAGCTACAATACCGCCGTTTTAACGTATGATAACGCTGCAAATTGGTCATGGTGGAACCGTAATGAAACCATAGCTAATGCAGCACGGGTCCTTAGTAATTTTTATAAAAATAATTAAGGTTTTCAGCCGTTACCTTCGGGTTCGGCATTCACAAGCAAATGTAAGCACTGGAAGCAATAAGATGAGTCACACTAGTCCATCACACGCTGATTATAACTACACTGTTGTCCGCCAATTCGCGATTGCCACTGTAATTTTGGGGATTGTGGGTATGGCAGTTGGTGTATTTATCGCAGCACAGCTCTACTGGCCAAGTTTAAATTTCGATACTCCTTGGTTAACCTTTAGTCGGTTACGACCGCTTCACACTAACGCCGTAATTTTCGGTTTTGGTACAAGCGCCCTTTTCGCAACGTCTTACTACGTTGTTCAACGCACCTGTCAAGTCAGGTTATTCAGCGACAAGCTTGCCGCATTCACCTTCTACGGTTGGATGGCAATCATCGCATCAGCAGTTATCACTTTACCACTAGGTTACACCTCGTCTAAAGAATACGCTGAATTAGAATGGCCAATCGATATCGCTATCGCGGTAGTATGGGTTGCGTATGCCATCAACTTCTTTGGCACCTTAATGAAACGTAAAACGTCGCACATCTATGTTGCGAACTGGTTCTACGGTGGTTTCATCTTAGTTGTAGCTATCTTACATATCGTAAACAGTGCAGCAGTACCTGTATCATGGTTAAAATCTTACTCAGCATACGCTGGTGCTACCGATGCAATGGTGCAATGGTGGTACGGTCATAACGCGGTAGGTTTCCTATTAACTGCTGGTTTCTTAGGTATGATGTACTACTTCGTTCCTAAGCAAGCTGAACGCCCGGTTTACTCTTACCGTCTATCTATCGTTCACTTCTGGGCGTTAGTTGCACTATACATTTGGGCTGGTTCACATCACCTTCACTACACAGCGCTTCCTGATTGGACGCAAACTGTAGGTATGGTTATGTCTGTTATCTTATTCGCTCCTTCTTGGGGTGGTATGATCAACGGTATCATGACGCTATCAGGTGCATGGCACAAATTACGTACTGACCCTATTCTGCGTTTCTTAATCGTTTCATTATCTTTCTACGGTATGTCTACCTTCGAAGGCCCAATGATGTCTATTAAGACTGTAAACGCATTATCTCACTACACTGACTGGACTGTTGGTCACGTACACTCTGGTGCATTAGGTTGGGTTGCAATGGTTTCTGTTGGTGCGCTATACCACATGATCCCACGTCTATACGGCAACACTCGTATGTACAGCAAGTCACTGATTAACACTCACTTCTGGTTAGCAACTATCGGTACAGTACTATACATCGTAGCTATGTGGATCTCTGGTGTTATGCAAGGTCTAATGTGGTCTGCTGTAAACGCTGACGGTACTCTAACTTACAGCTTCGTAGAAAGTGTTGAAGCATCAATGCCATTCTACTTAATGCGTACTATCGGTGGTGCATTCTTCTTGTTCGGTATGTTCATCATGCTTTACAACGTTATTAAAACAATTGCTGCGCCGAAAGGCTCACTAATCGAAGAAGAAGCGTAAGGAGCGAATGATGTTTAAAAAATTAAATCATGAACGCGTTGAAAAGAACGCTGGCTTACTTGGTATCTTTACTATCCTTGCGATCAGCTTTGGTACATTGGTAGAAATTACGCCAAACTTATTCTTAGAAGAAACCAACCGCCCTATCGATGGCATGAAGCCTTTAACGGCACTGCAGTTCGAAGGTCGTGATATTTACATTCGCGAAGGTTGTGTTCAATGTCACTCGCAAATGATTCGTCCGTTCCGTCATGAAACAGAGCGTTACGGTCACTACTCATTAGCTGGTGAATCTGTATGGAATCACCCATTCCTATGGGGTTCTAAGCGAACTGGTCCTGATTTGGCACGTGTTGGTGGTCGTTACAGCGATGCATGGCACGAAGCACATCTAATCGATCCTCGTGCGGTTGTGCCTGAGTCAAACATGCCAGGTTTCCCTTGGTTGGCTGAAAACACGTTAGACGGTGAATTGACTGCTCAGAAACTTAGCATCTTCAAGAACACCTTTGACGTTCCTTACACCGACGCTGACATTGCAGGCGCTAAAGATGCTGTTAAAGGCAAAACTGAGATGGAAGCGTTAATCGCTTACCTGCAGTCACTTGGCACGAACCTAAAATAAGGAGTTCCCATGGATTACGGTACATTTCGTGGCATCGTAACAGTGGGAATGCTGATTTTGTTTATCGGCATTTACGCTTGGGCTTACAGCTCACGACGCAAGAAAAGCTTTGATGAAGCAGCAAACCTAGTATTTGCTGATGAGCAACCAAAACAGAAAGATAAAGATCAGGAGAAGAGTACACATGAGTAACTTCTGGAGTGCTTGGATTATAGCCGGATCACTTATTGTTATCTTTGGCTGTGCATATTTATTACGCATGGTTATCGTTGACACTATGGGTGAAGAAGGCAAGGAAATGTCGCACAAGTTTGACGGCATTGTTGAAATGAACAACCCGCTTCCACGTTGGTGGACAATCATGTTCGTAGTGAGCATCATTTGGGGCTTAGGCTACTTCATCGTGTTTGGATTAGGTAGTTACCAAGGCATCATTGGTTGGAAGAGTGCGAATAAGCAAGTTTATTCACTTGCTGATTCTAAAGCGCAAAACGCAGCCTCTCGTGCCAATAACGAACTTGTTCAATACGTTAACGAATTAGACACTGCTGACGCCGTATACGGTAAAACTTATGCGAAATACGCAGCAATGTCTGTTGATGAGTTAATGCAAGACGAAGAAGCGTTAAAAGTTGGTCAACGTCTATTCATCCAAAACTGTGCCCAATGTCATGGTAGTGATGCACGTGGTCAACGCGGCTTCCCTAACCTAACTGACAACGATTGGTTATTCGGCGGTAGCTTTGACAAGATCAAAGAGACTATCAATGACGGTCGTATCAGCACTGGTATGATTGCATGGAAAGACGCGCTAGGCGGTGACGAAGCGGTTAAAGACGTAGTAACTTATGTACGTAGCCTAAGTGGTCGTAGTGTAAACACTAAAGACGCAGCGGCCGGTAAACTTAAGTTTGGTCTGTGTGCTGGTTGTCACGGCATCGACGGTAAAGGTAACCAAGCGCTTGGTGCACCTAACCTAACTGATAACATCTGGTTATACGGCGGTTCTACTGCTGCTATCACTGACTCAGTTGCTAAAGGTCGTGCTGGTGTAATGCCACCTTGGAGAGATATCCTTGGTGAAGACAAGGTTCACGTATTATCTGCATACGTATACAGCCTGTCTAACAAAAAATAGATTGTAACAATCTAATGAGGGGCTTCGTGTTGCGAAGCCCCTTTTTTTAAGATAAAAATCCACATCGAGTGTGTTACCGTTAGCAAAATCTTTTTGAGTTAACGCCAATACATTTATCCACTGGAGTTTTTTGTGAACAAAGTAGAACCATGGTACAAACAAGGCTGGCCTTGGGCGTTAATCATCCTTCCTCTTATCGTTGTTGTCGCCTGTGTCATCATGTTAATGATAGCGATCGAAAACAAACCAGATCTCGTCGCCGAAGACTACTATAAAAAAGGTAAAGCGATTAATGTCGACCTTTCTCGCCTCGATAAAGCATATCGATTAGCGCTTAAGTTCCGTCTAAACGTTGAAGGTGAAAACATCAAACTTACTCAAACGTTTGGCGAGCCACAAAATGCAGCCCTCAAACTGCGTTTTATCCACCGTACCCAAAAAGCGAAAGACTTCGAGCTTCTATTAACTGCAAACGCTGCCGGCGAGTTTGAGCAAACGCTTAACAAGCCACTTGAAGGCAAGTGGACTATCCAATTAGAATCATTCGACGCCAGCTGGCGCATTCAAACCGTCGATAAGTTCCCAACAGATATCGACACTATGTTAGATTCATTCGCAAATAGAATGTAATGACACATCATCACGATTGTTTCCACTGTGGGGAGGAGATCCCCACAGACTTTGAGCAGTCCGTAACCATCGACAATAAACCACAGCCAATGTGCTGTATCGGTTGTGCTGCCGTAGCTCAAACCATTGTCGATAATGGATTAACGGGTTACTACCGCCATCGTACTGAAAAAGGTGTTAAAGGCGCAGAGCTGGTGCCGGAAGAACTGCGGACACTCCAATCCTATGATCTGACTGAAATCGAGCAAGAATTTACCGTTGAAAGTGGAGATGTAAAAGAAGTCATTCTTACCGTCGAAAATGTTACCTGTGCAGCTTGTGCATGGTTAATCGAACGTAAACTGGCGACTATTGACGGCATTATCCAATCGAGCGTAAATACGTCGAGTGCTCGCTTAAGTATCAAGTGGCAACACAAAATCCTTAAGCTATCGGATATCTTGTTGGCCCTTGCTGAAATTGGCTATAAGGCCTACCCGTTTAAAGCAGACGTCGCTGAAGAAAATGAAGTTGCCAGCGCTAAAGCCTATCTGCGCCGGGTTACCATTTCCGGCCTAGCCACGATGCAAATAATGATGTTTGCTATGGCGACCTATGTCGATATGCCAGGTGAAAGTAGCACATTAACTGAGGGCTTTAGCGACTATTTTCGCTATGTGAGTTTGCTCTTTGCTCTCCCCGTTGTCTTTTATGCAAGTTTGCCTTTCTACAAGAATGCTTTTAGCGCCCTTTTAGCAAAACGGCTTAACATGGACGTTCCTGTCTCCATTGCTATTTTGTTGTCATTTTTCGCCAGTGCTTATGCAACTCTAACCGATCAAGGTGAAGTTTACTTCGAGTCAATTTGTATGTTTGCGTTCTTTTTGTTGCTTGGTCGCCATCTAGAGCAATCAGCGAAACGAAAAGCAGCGCAATCGAGCTCTAACTTACTCAAACTCATTCCGTCTACTGCAAGTTTGATGGAGGGCGATGACATTTCTAGCGTGCCAGCAAAAACTCTTAAGAAAGGTCAACGAGTGTTGGTTAAGCCCGGCGAAGTGATTCCATGTGATGGCGTCATCGCGACAGGTAAAAGTCACTGTAATGAAGCGGTATTAACGGGTGAACAACTGCCAGTCGCAAAGAACGTTGGTGATTGGGTATTTGCCAGTACCATCAATAACGATCAGACGCTTGAAGTGATTGTTAAGGAAGAACGTGGCGGCCAATTAATCACCAAGATAATTGACCTACAAGAAAAAGCGTCGAATGATAAACCTAAGCTAGCGACTATTGCTGATACGCTTTCAAGCTACGTCGTTATTGGTATTCTGCTGCTTGCTGCTGCGACTTACATTGGCTGGTATTTTATTGAACCAAGTCATGCGCTTTGGTATTCACTCGCCGTCTTAGTTGCTACCTGCCCTTGTGCACTTAGTTTGGCAACGCCTTCAGCCTATACCGCTGCAACCACCAAACTACAGCAGTTCGGGTTATTGGCTAAACAAGGTAAGACCTTAGACACGCTAACCCAAATCAACCATATCTGTTTTGACAAAACAGGGACGCTAACCACTGGTGAGTTTTCCGTTGATAAAGTGATTTTGGCGGATACATCATTTTCGCAAGAAGCAATCCTTGAGCTTGTTAGCGCAATCGAGCTCCAGTCTAACCACCCTATCGCGCAAGCATTTAGTCAATATGATAGCAGTACTAATACTGTAAAAGACTTGCAAACAGTACAAGGTGGTGGCTTGAGTGCCAATGTCAATGAATCTGTTGTTAGGATTGGTAGTCAGAATTTCGTTTGCCAAGAAAAAGCCTTACCTCAAATTTTTGCTGAGCACGTGAGTCCAAGCCACAGCGTCGTCATTTTTGTTAGCATTAACACACAATGCGTTGCCAAAATTGAGTTAAGTGACAGTATCCGTGTTGAAAGTAAACAATTGGTGACTGCACTTCACGCCCAAGGCATAGAAACAACTATGCTCACAGGAGATAGCTCAGATAATGCGAAGTTTGTCGCGCAGCAACTTGGAATTAAGCATCTACGCCAAGGGCAATCGCCGCAAGACAAGCTTAATTACCTTAAGAATACTCAGCAAAACAATACTATCGTGGCAATGTTTGGCGATGGCGTTAACGACGCACCAGTACTTAGTCAGGCTCATCTGTCATTTGCGATGGGAACTGGCGCCGATATTGCCAAATCTTCGGCTGATATTGTAATCTTGCACAATGATTTAGCAGCGATTAGCAAAGCGATTGAACTCGCTAAACGTACCAAGCGCGTTATAAAACAAAACTTCGTTTGGGCACTGGGTTACAATCTAACCGCTGTTCCTTTTGCGGTTGCCGGTTGGCTTCCACCTTGGGCGGCAGCGATTGGAATGTCCCTAAGCTCTATTATCGTCGTGGTGAATTCACTGCGATTATTAAAGGTAAAATAATGAACATTATTCTGCTCCTTATTCCCGTTGCTATTGGCGTGGTTATTCTTGCCTGTTATCTGTTTATTTGGGCAGTAAAAACAGACCAATTTGAAGATTTGGATCGTCAAGGCTCCAACATCCTGTTTGATGACGATGTAAAATCGGGCAAAGATAAGCCACCGCAATAGCAAGGAATTGAGTTTGGCTAACTATGATTTTTGGGCTGCACTTGTCGTTGGGTTATTAAGTGCAGGCCATTGTTTTGGCATGTGTGGTGGCGTAGTAGGCGCTTTCTCGTCCAACATCCCTCTACACCATCGCGTGAGTAAAGCACATCGTATTCAATACGTGCTCAGCTACAACATCGGTCGTATAGCCAGCTATACGCTAGCAGGCGCGTTCATCGGTTACTCGGTGAGCTTCTTCGCGTTAAAATCATCATCGGTTCTCTATTGGCTACAATTTGTCGCTGGCCTGATGCTCGTCCTGATCGGGTTATATTTACTTGGCGTCGGTAATGCGGTGCGTAAGACTGAGCTCATCGGCAAACATTTATGGCCGCGTATCGCGCCATTTGCCAATAAATTTATTCCTTTTAAATCTCCCCTTTCAGCAATGCCATTCGGTTTAGTATGGGGCTGGTTACCTTGCGGACTGGTTTATAGCACGCTGACATGGTCTGCAGCATCTGGCTCAGCACTAAATGGCGCCTTGATCATGTTAGGCTTTGGTCTAGGTACACTACCGGCAATGATCTCAATGGGTTTTTTCTCTGAACAGCTCAAGAAGCTGTTAAATAATAAGGTAATCAGAATCTTATGTGCCTTGGTAATTCTTGGCTACGGCTTAGTGATGATGAGTAAAACCTTGATCCCTTTTATAATTTGATCTCGCTCAACCTTCTTTTAGATGATAACATTACGCAAATTAATCCTAAATGTTTACGAAAGGTGTGTAAATGAGCAGTAGTTCATGTTCAGGTGTTGGTAGCATTCATTGTCAAAGCTGCAGTATGTCTGACTTGTGTATTCCTTTTTCATTAAATGAAACGGAAATGGATCAACTCGACAATATCATCGAGCGCAAAAAGCCAATACAAAAAGGCCAAATCATTTGTAGCGCTGGTGACAAGCTAAATTCGATTTTCGCTATTCGCTCTGGCAGTTTTAAGAGTTACACCCTAAGTAGCGACGGTAACGAGCAAGTTGTTTCCTTTAACCTTGCTGGCGATATCATCGGTTTTGATAGTATCGGTCGCGGTGTCCACCAAAGTTTTGCCATCGCCCTTGAAACTGCGATGGTTTGTGAAATCCCGTTTGATACAGTAGAACAATTGTCTGGTCGTATGCCTCGCCTGCGCCAACAAATGATGCGCTTGATGAGTGATGAAATTCTCAATGATCAAGCTATGTTAATGCTGCTAAGTCAACGCAATGCGGAAGAACGATTAGCCACCTTTATTAGCTCCTTAGGTGAACGTTTTGGTGAGCGCGGATTTTCTTCGAAGGAATTCCGTTTGACAATGACACGTGGCGACATCGGGAATTACTTGGGTTTAACGGTTGAAACGATTTCTCGATTATTAGGTCGCTTTAAGCGAGATAAGATTATCGAAGTGACGGGAAAATATGTCACTATTCTCGACAAAGATGCATTAGATACAGTCGCAGGCGTCGTTAAAGACTAATTCTAGTCGTCAATTACCCTAATTATTGAAAGCCGATGATTTATCGGCTTTTTTTTGATCTAAATTCGCTTGGGGTTCGACTAAAGTTGGCATACTATAGAAATAGTTAACAGCGAAAGAGACTTAAATTATGATGGAATACAAGAATATATTGGTAATGGTTGATCCAACTAAAGAGGAGCAACCTAGCCTAAAACGCGCTGTATTTCTCGCCCGTAGTTATGGCGCAAAAATCTCAGTGATTTTATGTGTTTATGATTTATCTTATGAAATGACATCCATGTTGTCGCAGGAAGAGCGCGATTCAATGCGTAAAGTCGTGCTTAGCCAACACGAGCAATGGCTAAACGAAGTCATAGCCGACTACAGTGACGTAGCAATGGAAACAACTGTTGCATGGCACAACCGCCCTTTCGAAGCTGCCATAAAACAAGTGTTAGCCAATAAACACGACCTTTTAGTTAAAACAACTCATCGTCATGACAAGCTAAAATCAGTCATATTTACACCGACCGATTGGCATTTGTTACGTAAATCGCCTTGCGACGTGTTACTAGTAAAAGATCACGATTGGCCAGTCGATGGCACCATAGCCACCGCAGTTAATTCTGTTAGCGAAGATAGTGACCATATCAATCTTAATGCTAAGGTACTGCAACATGCGGTCGATATGTCGAAAGTGATCAATGCCAACGTTAAAGTCATTAACGCGTATCCTGGCACACCAGTAAATATCGCCATAGAGATCCCAGAGTTTAATAGCAGCGAATACAACGATAGCGTTAAAGCGCATCACGATGAAAAAACTAAGGCACTTGCCGCCGATTTCGGGATTGACGCAACTGACTGTATCGTCGAAGAAGGCCTCGCTGAAGACGTGATACCCCGCATCTCAACAGAGCTTGACGCAGAGCTGGTGATTATCGGCACCATCGGTCGTACTGGTTTTTCAGCGGCATTTATCGGCAACACCGCGGAACATGTTATCGATGGCATTAACTGTGATCTACTTGCCGTGAAACCAGACGGCTTTGAATGCCCAGTGGACGAAGATTAGCCTACGTTCAATATTTTAGAAAAAGGTCGCATTTGCCCAGCGTGCTGAGCTAGCTTTAGCAGCGCGTTTGGGTATAATGCGGCCTTTCTTTTTAGCAATTGTTTTACTATGTCTGATCAAATCACTTCCCAGCAAGCGGCTGATGAAAAAGCGCTTAAAAAACTCGATAAAAAACTTAGCCGCAATGTCGGCAAGGCCATTAGTGATTTCAACATGATTGAAGACGGCGACAAAATCATGGTGTGTTTGTCTGGTGGTAAAGACAGTTACGCAATGCTAGACATCTTATTAGCGTTAAAAAAACGTGCCCCCATCCACTTTGACGTTGTCGCAGTAAACCTTGATCAAAAGCAGCCTGGCTTTCCTGAAGAGGTTCTACCTAACTATTTAGATAGCATTGGCGTCGATTATAAAATTGTTGAAGAAGATACCTATTCAATTGTGATGGACAAAATCGAACCGGGTAAAACAACCTGTTCGCTTTGTTCTCGCATGCGCCGCGGCATTTTGTATCGCACAGCCACCGAACTTGGCGCAACAAAAATAGCACTAGGCCATCATCGAGATGACATGCTAGAGACCTTGATGCTCAACATGTTCTACTCAGGTAAACTAAAATCTATGCCACCAAAACTTGGTAGTGATGATGGTAAGCACATTATTATCCGCCCGTTAGCATACTGCGTAGAAAGTGATATCGAAAAGTTTGCGAGCTTAAAGCAGTTCCCAATCATTCCATGTAATCTTTGTGGCTCACAAGAAAACCTACAACGACAAGCAGTTAAAGCCATGCTTAACGACTGGAGCGAGCGATTTCCTGGCCGAATCGAGTCGATGTTCACCGCGATGCAAAACGTAGTGCCGTCGCATTTAGCCGACCACCAGCTTTTTGATTTCAAAAATATTGAGGCAGGTGACATGATTGATGGCGGTGATACCGCTTTTGATCAAGAAGTAAAACCGCAACCACTAGAAAAAGACAACGCAGTACAGATTGTCGAACTCTAATGAATTTCTAATCGGTATGTGAAAACAAAAAATCGCTGAACACCAGCGCTTTTTTTATAGAAAACTCTTTAACTTTATATTGCGCCTTACTTCGCGAGGACAGGAGTCACGCTAATTAGTTTGCCGTTGAAGTAAATCTTGGCGTCCTCCGCCAAGGTTTCAATGACATTAGTTGTAAGAGAGACGTCGTTGCCCTGTTCATTCACTAATACGTTCTCTCCTTGGGTTATTTTCAAACTCACTGCCTTATCAAAACTCAAGGACAATGCAGCAACCTCAGGCATGAAATAGCGACCAGGCCAGCCAGCTAACGTACTGTACAAGTCTTTAAATTGTCCAAGCCAAGACTTGACGTTTTTCGCTGTAACATCTTCTAATTCGAACTCTGCGACACTAATTTTCATCGAAAGATGACAAGTTATCTCTGACTTAGTTTTAAAACGTATCGCAGCGTGATCTTGTTTCAAAGATTTATCAAGTGGTAATAACAGTGCGCCATGCTTATCTGTTAGTACTTGGTATTGTTTTTCACCATCCCCTAAATAGACAGCGTCGGTAGGACAAACCGCGTCTTTGCCAGTTTGTTTTAATACAAAGTTGAGTTTAAGCTGAGAAAACTCCGATTTCTTCGACGTTTTTAAACTTTTGTATAAACCAGCATAGGTAAACGCAGTTTCTTTAAGATCTTGACTAGAATTCTTAGTTTGCTGCGCATTGCTAATCGGCGAGAAAGCAAATAATAAAGCAACACTGGTTGCAGCAAGTGTTTTACACATCATAAATAAGCCTTGTTGTGACGTAACATCTGAAGTAGTTCGAATACATATTCTTCACCGCGCTCTGAGTAGCTCGTCAGGCCAGGTGCAAGTTTAGCCGCGGTCACTGCCTCGTTGTTTTGGCGCAATACACCTCGAACGTCTCGCAAGTGACGATAAGCAGGATGGGTATTTAGATTATTAAGGTAACTAGCGATAGATTCATCGACGCTCTTAAACACTTTGACTTCGTGATTAGCATCTTCATTGCGCGCGCTTGGCACCAAGCCACAACCTTTGCTAAAACACCACTGGCCGAAGAAGTTGAGGCCCAAACGTGCAAATCTCGATGTGCCCCAGCCTGACTCGTTGGCTGCTTGCACCATTACCAATTCGTTAGGGATGACATCGACTCGATGTAACAGCTTTTCGATAGTTTGCAGCGAAAAATCTTCATCACTTAGTTTGTAACGATGCAAAATATCTTCAAAGCGATCGGGTATCTGCATGTCGTTGGCGAAGCCTGCTTTGAGATCTAACAAATATTGACGGTCTAACGCTATGGCACGATTGGCGTTAACAATGCCGGGGCGAATAAAGTTAAAAAACGCCCTCTTCTTCTCTTTGACGTCTGTCATCGCCGAAAATGCTGGAATGACATCTTTAGTCGGCAACGGCTGCTTGCCGACAATAACAGGATCTTTAGTCGTAAACTGACGGTTAAAGGTCGACTTTAATAACACAATCGCCAACACTAGCAATGTTAGTGCTACGACAAATTTTGCAACAAAACCAAATCTCATCGACAACTCCTTATAGAAATCACGACACTGCTAGGTGCCTTCGCCATTACTCTTTATCGAAAAAGTGGCAATACAAAATGCCCTTCGCATTGACATAGAAAGGTATCGTCAAAATCAATGCGATGCCGAACGTAAAAAACGATGCAATGATTAGAATGAATAGAAAAGTGTACATTTGAAGTACGAGGCCTGCGTGCTCATAACACTTTTTCATGCTCTGCTTTACTGCTTCTAACATCGGTAAACGATAGTCCACCATCAAAGGCTGAGCCATTGAGATCATCGCGAGAAGAAATAGCCCGGGTAAAATTAACAGCGCCATGCCGATTTGCACGAAGATAAACGATATGATGGCCAATATAATAATTTTTGGTGCATCAGGTAGAATCTTAAAAATATCAGAAGTATTAAGCGTCAGGCCTCGTGATGCTTTAACGCCCATCAGCATAAAGCCTATCTCTATTGGTGTTAGCAAAACACTAACCAAAGTCACCATATTAGCTTTGTGTTGCAGCGCTTCGAGTGCGGCGGGATCTGTTAAATCAATATCGCCAATATAAGTGTTGGCTGCATAGGTTGCGATGACGATAATCGCGACAATAAGCGGTAGAAACGCTATAAAGTTTGATTTAGTTTGCTTGAATGCTTGGCTGAAGATTTCAGACAGTTTGATGGTCGATTGTTGGCTCATAGTGGCAAAAAGTAAAAACACAATGGCGCTATTATAAAGGTAAAGTGTTGTTTATAAAATCATTCAGGTCATATTTATGCTCCGGACGTCAAAAACCTGTTACAATTTATCGATAACACTAAACAGGATGATTAGTTATCCTTAAACTCAGTGTATATCGTTTCAATACGCGTGCGCGGTTGAAGAATACTCATTAGTTTTAATCATTTGGAATCAATTTATGTCAGATAAACCCAATCTGTTTGTCAGAATTATCCGCGGAATTTGGTGGGCAATTAACAACACCCGTAAACTTCTCCTCAATCTTATCTTCTTCGGTATATTAATCGCTGTCATCGCGGCGTCAGGAAGTGATAACGTTATCCAGCCTCCAAAAGGCGCTGCACTGGTGGTTAATATCAGCGGCGCTTTAGTTGAACAAAAACAACCAACAGACCCTTTTGATGAAATTGCTCGCGATGCCTATGGCCAATCAAAAGAAAACGAAACCTTAGTAAGTGATGTTATCAAAGCTATCGAGCAAGCTAAAAATGATGATCAAATCAAAATGCTTGTCTTGAGTAACGGCGGCATGAGCTGGGGTTCATTAGCTAAGCTTCAAGAAATTGGCGCCGCTATTAATGATTTTAAGACCAGTGAAAAACCAGTTTACGCCGTCGGTGGTGGTTATTCACAAGCGCAGTATTACTTAGCCAGCTACGCTGACAAAATCTTTATGAACCACGAAGGCAATGTGTCTTTAGACGGCTATTCACGCTATCGCATGTATCACAAAGGCCTTTTAGATAAGCTAAAAATCAATTCTCATATCTTTCGCGTAGGTACCTATAAGTCGGCGTTGGAGCCTTATCTTCGCAATGACATGTCACCAGCTGCGAAGACTGCCAATATGGCTTGGTTAGATGACTTATGGGGCGCTTATGTGCAAGATGTTGCTCGTGAACGTGCAATGACGCCTGAACAAGTAGACATGCCGATCGATCAGTTTTTATTAGCACTTGATGAGGCCCAGGGTGATTTAGCAAAAGCTGCGTTAAATATCGGCTTAGTAGACGTGATTGATTCAGATCTCAACATCACAAAGGCGCTAGTCGATGTTGTAGGTGCTTCTAAAAACAAAATGTCTTACAACAAGATCACTATGGATGATTACCTAACTTATCGCGAGACAATGCCTACATCATACGAGCCAGCGACTGAGCGAAATATCGCGGTAATCGTTGCTAAAGGCACTATCTTAAACGGTAATCAGCCAACAGGTACTATCGGCGGTGTTAGTACTTCGAAGCTACTGAAAAAAGCGCGCTTAGATGACAAAATTAAAGCGGTTGTTCTGCGCATCGATTCAGGTGGCGGCAGTGCTTATGCTTCTGAGCAAATTCGCACTGAAGTATTGGCACTCCAAGCCGCTGGCAAACCAGTGGTAGCCTCGCTTGGCAGCGTAGCAGCATCAGGCGGCTATTGGATCGCAGCAAGCAGCGATAAAATCATCGCCCAACCAACAACCATTACTGGTTCAATTGGTATCTTTGGCATGATCAACACCTTTGAAAATACCCTCGCAGAAGTTGGCGTATTTACCGATGGCGTAGCAACAAAAGAACTCGCTGGATTATCAGTGACTCGTGATTTACCACAGGTTTTTAAAGATATGATGCAATTACATATCGAGCATGGTTATCGCCAGTTCTTATCCCTTGTTGCAAATTCACGTAACATGACGGTAGAGCAAGTAGATCAAATCGCCCAAGGTCGTGTATGGTCAGGTCAAAAAGCCTTTGAATTTGGTTTAGTTGACCAGCTAGGTAATTACGATGATGCGGTTAAAGCAGCGGCACAATTAGCAAACCTTGAGACTTACTCAACCAAAATTATCGAGAAAACCCTAACACCGATGGAACAATTCTATCGCGATGTATTTAACACCGCGGTTGATTCAATGGGTATTGAGCCTTCACAACCAACGGTTATTGGTCGTTTACTCGGTGAGGTTAGCACAAGTCTAGAAACCTTTAATCGTTTTGACGATCCGCAAAATGCTTACTTGTATTGTATGGAATGTACACGCTAATCATTAATCTCTTCTAGTTTTTAAAATGCCAGCCTCGTGCTGGCATTTTTTATTGACGCTTATCGGCTCCCTTACTCTTCAAAAAGGACTTGGTTCATCAGCAATTTATGGTAACCTTGCGCCTAAATTTAGCTATTTAGAATGACTAATATGTCTAAGAAACGAATTTATATCGCATATACAGGTGGCACCATTGGCATGACATTATCGCCAGACGGTTTTGTGCCACAAGCAGGCTTTTTAACCCAATGTGTTAGCCAATCTGCCGAGTTTTCCCGTAGCGAAATGCCTGAGTATACAATCAATGAATACTCGCCATTAATTGATTCATCTGACATGCGTCCAAGTGACTGGCAACGCATTGCGCAAGATATAAAAGAGCGCTACGACGATTACGACGGCTTTGTTATCTTGCACGGTACGGATACCATGGCCTATACGGCATCGGCTTTATCGTTCATGCTCCAAGGATTAACCAAACCTGTGATTGTGACTGGGTCGCAAATTCCGTTCGCACAGCTTCGCTCTGATGGTCAGTCTAATTTGCAAAACGCCCTCTTTCTCGCGGCGTATTACCCAATCAATGAAGTCACCTTATTTTTCAACAATAAATTAATGCGTGGCAATCGCTCGACCAAAGCCTATGCTGATGGCTTTAACGCATTCGAAACCCCTAACCTGCCAGAGCTACTGAATGTTGGGATAAACATCGAATTGGTGGAAGGTAAAATCAACGAACCAGCAACCAAGCCATTTCACGTTGCAGATATCACTAGCCAAGCGGTTGGTGTTGTAATGCTCTACCCGGGTATTAATGCGTCAGTGGTTGCGAATATTATCCAGCAACCAGTTAAGGCGTTAATCATGCTTAGTTATGGTGTTGGGAATGCGCCGCAAGATCCTGCATTGCTTGATGTCTTAGCGAAAGCCAACGATAACGGCATTGCCATTGTAAATCTAAGCCAGTGTCAACGCGGTAAGGTCAATATGGCTGGCTACGCAACAGGCGCAGCACTGGCAAAAATTGGCGTGATAAGTGGCAGCGATATGACGATTGAAGCGGCGCTTACGAAACTGCATTGGCTGCTAAGTAACGATGAAGATTTCGAAAATATTAAGCGTTTAATGCAGACAAATATTGCAGGGGAGCTTTCCGACTAACCTGCTTTTAAATATCTATGGGTAAAGTGCCAGTCGGTGCTTTACCCTGACACAACACCTTAGCAATTGCTTCAAATGCTGCACCATACCAATCACCTTTCTCATCTTGATGACAATTGGCGTCAAAACTCGCTATCGCATAACTTGCCGCGCCGATGAATGCTTCACAATTATAGGGCGCTTTTAACGAAACAAAAACACTGCCCTGCGTTTGTTCTTTCGCCAGTTGTAGAAGTCTTAACGCGTTACGATTATTAAGATTGTCGCCTGCTCGCTCGCTACCTAGGTCATCCATTCCACCAAATGTAACAAGACTTTTTTTGTCTTCAATACCAACAATAGTCAGCGATTGCTGATTTAAATTAACGTCACCAATATCTTGTAAACTCAGACAAGTAATTACCTGTTTACTATCCTGATTTATTGTGTGAATCGCCCTGCGAAGCGCCAGTGCTTGGCCCAAGTCAGGCATCACAATGTTAAGGGAAACATCCTTAGTGTTGGGGATTGGAAAATCGGACAGTGACACTAGTGAATCGAATGCGAGTTTCCTTTCCAATTTGCGCTGTTGCAGTAAATCAGGTTGGCATTGCTGTGGCTCTAGCTTGCCTTTTACTTTTTTGATTCGGTTAAACGATGCCATGATTGTTTCTTTAAGCATCTCATCTTCCATCACCTCATCAATCAATTCATTGACCAAGGTGTAAAATGCTTTAACACCGAGAGGCGTATGGAGTTTAAACGGCATCAACGCAATATCAACGCCTGCTTTAAAGGTTTCCAATACAGCCTGTTGTGGCGATAGAAAAGCACTAATGCTCGCCATATCCAGTGCATCAGTAATCACAATGCCTTCAAAGCCGAGTTGCTCTCGTAGCAGTTTTTGAATAATTTCGAATGACAGTGTTGCCGGCCGAATCATTTCCTTGCCATCGGCATTAATCAACGTTGAACTATCTAGCGCTGGATACTGGATATGTGCCGTCATGATCATTGAGCAGGCGCCAGAATCGATAGCATTTTTAAAAGGAAGTAAATCAACGTTATTTACGGTATCAATATCATGCGCTACAAGAGGCAACCCGGTATGGCTATCGGTGTGTGTGTCACCGTGACCAGGAAAATGTTTGTAAGTTGCAATCACATCATTCGCAAACATGCCGCGTGCCATTGCAATACCGAGTTCACTGACCTGATTCGCTGAATCGCCAAACGCACGAACATTAATGACCGGATTTTGATGATTGACATTTACATCAACGGTTGGTGCATGATTGACATTTATACCAAGCGCACTGAGCTGCGCACCGATCGCCTTACCAACTTGTGTTGCATAAGACTCGGCTTGCTGATTGGTTGCGCCAATTGCCATGTTGCCGCTAAACGCCGGCCATGTCGTTTGCGGTAACCGTGTTACACGCCCGCCTTCTTGGTCAATAGAAATGAAGCTTGGTAGTTTGGCTGAACTTACTAGGCTAGCCTTTTGAATTTGGCCAGTGAGCTTAGTAATTTGCTGTGCATTGTGGCAATTTTCACTAAAAAGAATTACACCACCTAGGTTTAAATCAGTGAGCGCTTGGCTGATCGCTTGTGGTAATTCAGTAACGTCTTGTCTACACTCTGGTGCATTGTCGGCAGATTGGTAACCAACAAGCTTATTGCTTAAATCTACTTGTGAATTTTCACTGTAATAGCGAATATCCACCATCAACTTTTGGCCAATCGCAATCGCAAGCTGTTCTCTAGCCGTCGCTGATGGTGGATTCATTGATTATTGTTCTAGTTTTTGACGGACAATTTCATTGTCGTTAAATTGATTGCGTAATTGTGATTTGCTTTGATGATTAATTACGCCGCCTTTACCAACGGTCATGTGATCAGTTTGCTCTAAATGCGTACCTTGATACAACATCATTGCTTGCATTGCCTGCTCGCGCTGCTCAGCTTCAAGAGCAACTCCATTTGGCCACTTACCCGTTTCAACCGCTTGTTTTATTACTTCGTAAACCCGTGGCGACATTGCATTAATCAGATGGTCGATATTCATTAGCGTTCACTCTTAAATTTTTTGTTGATGTAGGTAACTCTTACGCGGTTTATCAAGTGCCACGTTAAGCCTAGAATCAATCCACCAATTCCTATTGCACTTTGCATTTGTTCATCGCCGATAGGATCGTCTAGATAATAGAAAATGAAACCACCTATACTAATGATCAGCGCAAACATCGTTTGCATTTGAATGGACTGAACTACCTTGATACGCTCTACGCGTTTTGCGCTTTCTTGTTGCTCTCGCGTTTGCGCTGTCATCGACATATCACAATGGGGACACTCTTTGACTTTGTCCGAAGTTTGCTCACTACAAGCGGGACATTTAATAATGGCCATGCTTAACCTATTGCTTTTGTTATATGCCGTTGATCCTACCTGAGCACTTTTTTAAAGTAAATAAAAAAGCCCTCATAGTGAGGGCCTTAGAACTAGAACGTTAATCAATCACTAATCGTTAGGGTTAAAGTTCTTCCAGTAATCTTTAACGGTAGCTTTCATTTCTTTCGCTAGCATCAAAATACCGAATAAGTTTGGAATGGTCATTAATACGATTGCAACTGCTGCGAGTGTCCATACCAGTGTTGTATCGGCAAAAGATGCCCAGAAGAAGCCGCCAACATAGAATACGCGGTAAGTATTAACCCATTTACTGCCCCAAAGATACGTCACGGCGCGATCACCATAGTACGACCATGCAATAGCTGTCGAGAATGCAAACAATAATAAACCAATTGATACGATGTACTGACCGTATTCGCCAAAGTACCCTTGTTTAAATGCAATCGTTGTTAGTTTGGCTGAGTGCACTAGGGATTTACCTGTAACTTCGACGGCACTATTGGTTAGCTCACCATCGACGATTTCAAGTGAGCCGTTATATGGCTGACCGTCGATGCTATAAGAAACATCTTCAGCGATAGAGCGAGAAGCCAACAGGGTGTAACCAGTATTCGTTGGTTGGCCATCGATAACTTGGAATGAACCATTAAAGTTGGTTAACGTTGTTTCTTCTTCATTAATCAAGTTGTAAAGCTCTTTGCGGTCACTATCAACCTTGTCGCTCACCGTACCTGTTAAGTAAGTCATGTCAGAACGTTGGAATTCGTTCTCAAACTTTTGATTCCACACGCCAGATGACAAAATTACCATACCAGTTAGCGTACAGATAATAATGGTATCGATGAATGGTTCAAGAATTGACACCATACCTTCAGCGACTGGCTGATCTGTTTTTGCAGAAGCGTGAGCAATAGGTGCACTACCCTGACCCGCTTCATTCGAGAATAAACCACGATTTACACCGCGGTTAAATGCGTAAGCAAAACTAGCACCTAAGAATCCACCAACAGCTGCTGATCCAGTAAATGCATACTCAAATACTGATAAGAACGAAGGGACTAGATTATCAATGTTATAAAAGATAACCGCCAACGCACCAATGATGTATACCACTGACATAAATGGCACTATGGTCGACGTTACTTTAGCAATACGTGAGATACCACCTAAAATAACTAGTGCAAGAATGATTGAAAGCACGCCACCAGCAAGCATACGATCAATACCAAATGAATCCTCTAAGCCAACAGTAATATTGTTGACCTGTGGCATGTTACCCGTACCAAACGACGAAATAATGGTTGCGATAGCAAAGATAACCGCCAACCACTTCATGTTTAACCCTTTGTCCATGTAGTACATTGGACCACCAGCCATGGTACCGTCTTCTACTTGATCGCGATATTTGTGAGAAAGTGTTACCTCAACAAATTTCGTTGTCATACCGAAAAACGCTGTCGCCCACATCCAAAACAGTGCTGCAGGACCACCTAAGAACAGCGCAAACGCCACACCACCAATGTTACCGGTACCAACGGTACCTGATAGTGCTGTCGCAAGCGCTTGGAAATGGGTTGTATCACCTTTGTCTTCTTTCTTGGCGTATTTGCCCGTTACGACATTCCACGCATGCTTGAAATAGCGCACCTGAGGAAAACCTAGGTAAATGGTGAAAAAGAGGCCGGTACCTAACAAGAGGAACGGAAAGTATTGGGCACTTCCAAGATAACTATCGAGAAGTGTTAAAAAATTATGTATGGCTTCCACACTAACTTCCTTTATTTATAATTATATTTTTTGTAACGCCGACGATCATAACTGAAAGATAATTAACAATTAAGCCGACAGTATTGGTTTTTATTGTAAATCGTTGTTACGCAAAGTTGACGCATTGCGTGATGGTATAGCACAAACAAAAAACCCACCTTGCGGTGGGTTTCTTACTAACAATTTATTTTGCAGGGCTGCTAACACCCGCTGCAATAAATGGGATAACGCGGTGGATCAAACCTTCGATATCAACATCGGCGTTAAAGTCCGCTTTCGCGATATCGATAAGCGCCTTGCTTGACCCCATTGTAAATACCACAGAACCAAGCGTGAAGTGAAGACGCCAGAAGATCTCTTCACTCGATAAGTGTGGATTTGCTTCACGTACAACATGGTTAAACAAACTTACCACCTTGCCGTAGTTGGTCATGATATACCAACGTAAGTGCCCTTGGCTTTCAAGATAACCACGGCCTAACAAGCTTAAAAACACTGTTGTACCTTGATGTCTATATGAGTCTAGTGATAACAATGGCTCGATTAAACAATTAAACACTTGGATTTGATCGATGCGCTCTTGCTTGTCGATTAGCGATTGTAAGGTCGATTCTAAAGCAGGCGCAAAGACGTCTAGGTAGCGAGCTAGCACTGCTTGGATCAATTCTTTTTTAGAGCCAAAGTGATAATTCACCGACGCAAGGTTTACTTCAGCTTGGCTGGTAATTAATCGCAGTGACGTGTCAGCAAAACCGCGCTCTGCAAATAGTTGCTCGGCAGCGTTAAGAATTTTTGTTTTTGTGTCTATTTTCTGCACACTACTTTTCCCGTGATTAAACAAACGTTTAAAATACAACGCTTGTACAAATTGTGTCAAGGGGGCAAGTATACGCTATAAAATTTCGAAAAAGAACCTTGTTTTATAGCCGTTTATTGCCCTTTTTACCTGTAGTTACGTTATTTTCTGCATAAAAAAACACCGTTTAATTACAGAAATCAAACGGTGCTTTACTAAATAACACTAGCTGATGAATTTACTACTATAGATTAGCGAGTATATTTGTTCATCCAATTAAGTACTGCATCATACCATTGCACTTTATTGTCGTTATTTAAGATCCAGTGATTTTCTTTCGGAAACACAATCAGCTGCGAATCGATGTTTTTACTTTGTAAAACTGTAAAGGCAGCGAGCCCTTGGCCATAAGGTACACGGAAGTCTTTTTCGCCATGGATAACCAACATTGGCGTTTTCCAATTTTCAACATAGTTTACTGGGTTAAACTTCTCATAGTTCTTTGAAACCGCTTCGTAACTACCACCAAAATCAGTGCTTGGGAACCACAGCTCTTCAGTGACGTTGTAGAACATGCGCATATCAAATAGACCAGCGTGATTCACCAGACACTTGAATTGATCACTCCAATTACCAGCAATCCAGTTCACCATGTAACCGCCATACGACGCACCTAACGCACAGGCATTGTTGCCATCGAGCCACGGTTGTTGCTTGGTCACGGCCGCCATGCCCTTTTGCAGATCTTCAAGTGGTTTACCGCCCCAATCTTGATTAATTGAGTCGGTAAATTCTTGACCATAGCCCGTAGAACCATGGAAGTCGATCATCACAACACCATAGCCTGCACCAGCCCATAGTTGTGGATTCCAACGCGTTGACCACGAGTTTCCAAATGAGCCTTGAGGACCGCCGTGGATCAAGAATGCCATTGGGTATTTTTGCCCAGCCTTAAAGCCAGCTGGCTTCACCCAATAACCGTATACCGTCTCGTCGTTCCAACCTTTAAATGAGAACTGTGAGAATTGTCCAAAATCGACGTCTTTTAATTTCTCTTTGTTGATATCAGTTAGCTGCTCGATGTGACCACCATCAAAACTAACCTTGTATAACTGTCCAGGGTTATTTAGTGCTTTTTTGCTAATCACAATATCTTTGTCGGCAACACCTACAATCCCTGCACTACCATCGCTATGGATTTGCTTGATATCGCCAAACTGAATATTGATCATAAAGAGAGATACCTGACCGAGATCTTGCGCAGTCACAATCAAATTTCGACTATCAGGTGCGAAAGCCATTTGTCTCACCGAACGATCCCACAATGGTGCAACTTCTTTTACCGTACCAGTAACCAAATCCTTTAGCATAATGGCAAAACGATCTGACTCAGCACCCGGTTTAGACATCGCGGCGTATGCCATGTAACGGCCGTCTGGCGAAAATGTCGGATGCGCATCCCATGCTTTATTTTTTTCAGTGAGATTAACGCGATCTTTACCGTCTAACTTGACCTGCCATAAATCAAAGTTGGTGTGCATCGCTTGGTCTTTACTCGGCGCTTTTGCTGAGTAAACAATTGCCTGATTATCTGGCGTAAAACTGACTTCTTCCATCCCTGAGAAAGGTTTCGCTGGAATATCTGTCGCTAAACCTTGTGTGACATCGGTAACTTGGGTTATCACCTTTCCGTTAAGTCCACCAACAAATAAGTGTTTATAACTGCCATCGTTCCACGTATCCCAGTGACGCACCATCAATTGGTTATACACTTTGCCAGCGTTCGGCTTGTTAGCGATTTGTGCGAATTTGTCCTTACTACATTTTAAATCACTACATTCGTTAAATACCGCCATCGTCAGCACGATGTGTTTACCGTCACCCGATAGTTTAAATCCATCAACGTTTAATGGCAGATCAGTTACCTGCATTGCTTCACCACCAGTGAGTGGCAATTGCCATACCTGTGAAGAGCCACTGCGGCTAGACAGAAAGTAGACAGACTTATTATCAGGACTAAACACGACACTGTGCTCTGTCGTCGCATTATTGGTCAGTTGTTTATCATTGGTTTTACTATTGAGGGATTTTAGGTAGAGGTTTGAAACACTCTTACCATTGTTAACTTGTTTAAAGCCATAAACTAGTGCACTACCGTCCGGTGATACGGCACTTGAGTGAATCGAATCTAAGTTAGTGAGTGTTCGAACGTCGAACCCTTTGGCAATTGCGCTTGGTGCGGCAACTAAGCCGGCGGCAATCATTAGTGTATTTAGCGTTGAAAATCGACGTTTCATGTCAATAAGCCTTTAAAATATGAGAATAATTATTTTTGTATAGGGTATACCAGTTTGCGCATTGCGATGCAATGAAATCGTCTAAATGACGAAGCTCCTTTACAAAAAAGGCACTCTATTGAGTGCCTTTTAACCGATAATCACTAATTATCTATGCGGGATCTTGCAATTTAACTTTCCAAGTAGCTGGTCCCGTATCATGGGCGTTATCACCAGTTGAATCTACCGCAACAGTAACAGGCATGTCCTCTACTTCAAATTCGTAGATAGCTTCCATACCAAGTTCTGGGAAGGCAACTACTTTTGCTTTCTTGATGGCTTTAGATACAAGGTATGCAGCGCCACCAACAGCCATTAAATAAACTGACTTGTTATCTTTGATAACTTCAACGGTCGCTGGGCCACGCTCTGCTTTACCTATAGTACCAAGCAGGCCAGTCTCTTCTAACATCATCTTAGTGAACTTATCCATTCGGGTTGACGTTGTTGGGCCAGCAGGACCAACAACCTCATCACCAACAGCATCAACAGGGCCAACGTAATAGATAAACTTACCGTTGAAATCAACACCTGCAGGTAAACCTTCACCAGAAGCTAATAGATCTTGAATCTTCTTATGGGCAGCATCACGACCCGTTAAGATCTTACCGCTTAACAAGACGGTTTCACCCGTTTTCCACTCAGCAATATCTTCTTTAGCTAAGTTATCAACGTTTACACGGCGCACATTTTCTCCGACTTCCCAGGTGATTTCTGGCCAGTCTTCAAGTTTTGGCGGCTGAAGATCAGCAGGACCACTGCCGTTAAGATGGAAATGTACATGGCGCGTCGCCGCACAGTTTGGAATCATCACTACAGGTTTAGACGCGGCGTGCGTTGGAGCAGATTTGATTTTAATATCTAATACAGTATGCACACCGCCAAGGCCTTGTGCGCCGATACCTAATTTGTTTACACCGTTGAAGATGTCTAAACGCAATTGCTCTTCACCAGACTGTGGGCCTTTTTCGATAACCTCGTGAATATCGATGCTTTCCATTAGCGCTTCTTTTGCCATAACAGCCGCTTTTTCAGCGGTGCCGCCAATGCCTATGCCTAGCATACCTGGTGGACACCAACCTGCACCCATGGTTGGTACTGTTTTTAGAACCCAATCTTCAATCGAATCACTTGGGTTTAACATCACCATTTTTGATTTGTTTTCACTACCGCCGCCTTTGGCTGCAATCATAACTTCAACTTCATCACCTGCAACCATATCGATATGAACAACGGCTGGCGTATTATCACGCGTATTCTTACGGCTGCCAGCAGGATCGGCAACAATAGAAGCGCGAAGTGGATTGTCAGGGTTGTTGTAAGCGCGACGGACACCTTCATCAACCATTTCTTGCACTGTAAGATCAGAATCCCAACGCACGTTCATGCCGATTTTCACGAAACAGGTAACAATACCAGTGTCTTGACACAGTGGACGGTGTCCTTCAGCTGACATGCGAGAGTTAATTAAGATTTGCGCCATGGCGTCCTTAGCAGCACTGCTTTGTTCAGTGTTGTAAGCTTTTTCCATCGCATCAATAAAGTCTTTCGGGTGGTAGTAAGAAATATATTGCAGCGCGTCTTCGATACTCTCGATAAAGTCTGCTTTTTTGATAACTGACATTAAAATCCCCTGTGGATTGGACTATTGCTTGTGATTATTAGATAAGATTTAGCACAACTTAAGCATATTGGTATTAATGATCAACACATATGGCTGCGTAATGGCGCTAAAACTTTTTATTATTTAAGTATATAATACCCCGCATTTACTTCAGTAGCCAAGTGCTACCAACGTCCAACAGCAGTAATAGGTTAAAATGTCCGCAGCGATTTTCCAAAGCCAATTAACAATTCCTCTTTCTCCTCGCGAACTATTTGCTCATTTTGCACAGATTCCTTGGTCGATGTTTCTCGATTCTGGCAACTCTCCTCACGTTGATGCGACAACTGACGTTATTGTGTTCGAGCCAGCAATGACATTACTCAGTGACGAATCGTCAACAACTATCGTCAATCGAGAGACAGGGAAAACCGATGTCCACAACGGCAATCCTTTTGATTTGCTAGAAAAGTCGCTTGCATCCATGACGTTTGCTACGGCCTCATCTCAACTCCCCTTTACTGGCGGAGCTGTCGGATTATTTAGTTATGATTTAGGACGTTATTGTGAACAGCTTTCTTCGATTGCAAAATCAGATATTGACGCGCCTTTAATGGCGGTGGGCATTTATCGCCATGCCATTGTCTTCAACAAGGCTACTCAGCATTACACCCTTGTATCGCAAAGTGATGAACACGGCCATCAGCAAACGTTGTCAGATATTTATGACCGACTTGAGTCTAAACCACAGCTAGCGTCATTTAAGGCGATGAGTGGATGGCAAAAACAAATTGACTTTGCGCAATATCAACAAAAATTTCAGCAAGTTCAGAATCATTTACGTGCTGGTGATTGTTATCAAATCAACCTTACGCAGCGCCTCTCGATGGGCTATCAAGGCGATGAATATAGAGCCTATCAATTGCTGACAGATGCTAATGAGACGCCCTTTAGTGCGTTTGTAAGACTAGACGATTGTGCAATTTTAAGTGTTTCACCTGAGCGATTTTTACAAACCAAAGACCAGCAAATCGAGACTAAGCCAATTAAGGGCACCATGCCGCGGTATCGAGATCCGGTAAAAGATCAAGCGTCGGCACAAAGGTTACGTAATAGCGAAAAAGATCAAAGCGAAAACCTAATGATTGTCGATCTCCTTCGAAACGACATTGGCCGAACTGCTGTCGCTGGTAGCGTTGCAGTACCTAAGCTATTTGATATTGAGAGTTTTGAAAATGTACATCATCTGGTGAGTACAGTTACAGCTCAGTTACCTAAAGATGTCTCCCCTATTCAACTATTGCGTGATGCCTTTCCTGGTGGCTCAATTACAGGTGCACCAAAAATTAGTGCCATGAATATTATCGATTCCCTTGAGCCATCACGACGTAGTGTCTATTGTGGCTCCATCGGCTATATCAGCGCTAATGGCAATATGGACACCTCTATTACCATTAGAACCTTGCTTGCGACCAAAGATCTAATGTATTGCTGGGCTGGCGGTGGTATTGTTGCTGACTCAATCTGTGAATCAGAATATCAAGAGTGCTTTGATAAATTGGCGTCTATCATGCCTGTGCTGCAAGAAAGTTGACGACTGAATCGCCAATAACACTAACTTAGGCAAATGGAAGGACCAGCGACATGAATCGGCAGCAATTGATTACCCGGTTTAACCTCAGAGCGTTATCCCATACACAATTGAGTGTTAAACACCTGCGCCTTAAACAAAGTGCCGTGCTTCTGCCTCTTATCGAGCGTAATGGTGAAATGGTACTGTTGCTGACCAAACGCAGCCCTCATTTAAGACATCATCCCGGACAGATCAGCTTTCCGGGTGGCAAATTCGACCAAGAAGACGGCGATTTAAGATACACAGCAAAACGAGAAACGTTTGAAGAACTTGGTATTGGCGCTAGGGATATTGAATTATTTGGCGAGCTCCCCCACCACGACACCATCACAGGCTTTAGAATCAAACCTTACATCGGCTTTGTGAAAAGTGATGTTGACTTTACCGTCAACGACGGCGAGGTGAGTGAATTAATTGAAGTACCAGTAAAAGAGTTTCTGAGTAATCCGCGCCACTTCATCTTGCCCATTGTACGCCCTCAAATCAAAGTCGATGTCTATTTTAAACCCTGCCAAGGCCACGCAATTTGGGGAGCAACAGCGGCCATTATTGAGCAGTTTAGATTACTGCTTGAAGACTAAATGAAGACTAAATCTTCCAGCAATATTAGATCTAAGGGTCAATTGCACCTAGGAGCATCACAGCTACAGCTGACACAATGAACAACAGAACAATCGCCATTGAAAAGCGTTTGTGATACGTAATATTGAGATACCAGTTGAGTAGCAAACTTATAAAACTAGTGACTGCACAAAACCACAATAAATATTTGAGTCGTTCAAACACGTCCTCCAGCCAATTCTCTCGCACCTCAATCCCAAAGTAGTTGGTCACCACCGTCGCCATTTCAGGTCGCGCATTATCGAAAATTATCAACGCATAGATAATTAAACACCAACCGACAATAGTCATGGCGTAACTCAATAAATGTATTTTATCTAACAGCTTTTTTGTCATAACAGCCCCACTGATAACTATAATTTTAAACCATCGCCGTAGTGAGTGCCCAAAAATTAAACCGTTAACAAAATAATTTATCAAATATGCCGTAATAAATGCCCTTTAGCCCTTGTGTATTCGATAAAGCCAAGTAGTATTGCCAGACTACATTATTAATTTAAAAAATATCTTTGGAGTATAGTTTAATGAGTTTGGCCACTGTAGCCGATATTCTTGCTGGCAAAGTCAGTATCGGCGAAATTACCACAGTTAAAGGATGGGTTCGTACTCGTCGAGATTCTAAAGCTGGGATCTCATTTTTGGCGATTTACGATGGTTCAGGTTTTGATCCAGTACAGGCGGTTATCGAAAATACTCTAGAAAATTACAATAACGACGTGTTATCGCTTACTGCTGGCTGTTCAGTTGCAGTAACAGGTAACGTGGTTGAGTCGCAAGGTAAAGGTCAAGCCTTTGAACTGCAAGCAACCGCTGTAGAAGTTATTGGTTTAGTTGATGAGCCAGAAACTTACCCAATGGCGGCTAAGCGTCATTCTATTGAATACTTACGTGAAGTTGCTCACCTACGTCCTCGCACTAACATCATTGGTGCTGTTGCTCGTGTTCGTAACTGTTTATCACAAGCAATTCACCGTTTTTACCACGAGCAAGGCTACATTTGGGTTAGCACGCCACTTATCACAGCAAGTGACTGTGAAGGCGCTGGCGAAATGTTCCGCGTTAGTACCTTAGATAACGAGAACCTGCCGTTAGACGACAAAGGCATGGTTGATTACGACAAAGACTTCTTCGGCAAAGAGACTTTCTTAACGGTATCTGGTCAGTTAAACGCTGAAGCTTATGCGTGTGCCATGGGTAAAGTGTACACCTTTGGTCCAACGTTCCGCGCAGAAAACTCAAATACGACACGTCACCTAGCTGAGTTCTGGATGGTTGAACCGGAAATCGCCTTCGCTGAATTAAGCGATGCCGCTGATCTTGCTGAAGCCATGCTGAAATACGTCTTCAAAGCCGTACTTGAAGAGCGTCCAGATGATATGGCCTTCTTCCAACAACGCGTTGATAAAGATTGTATCAGCCGTATGGAGCAAATGATTGATTCAGATTTCGTACGCATGGATTACACCGACGCCATCGAAATCTTAAAAGCATCTGGTAAGAAATTCGAATTCCCAGTTGAATGGGGCGTAGATTTATCATCTGAGCACGAACGTTACCTTGCAGAAGAGCACGTTGGCGCGCCAGTTATTCTGCAAAACTACCCGAAAGACATCAAAGCCTTCTACATGCGTATGAACGATGATGGCAAAACGGTTGCAGCAATGGATGTATTAGCCCCAGGCATCGGTGAAATCATCGGTGGTGCACAACGTGAAGAGCGTCTAGATATGCTTGATAAGCGTATGGCGGAAATGGATATCGATGCGAGCCACATGGGTTGGTACCGCGATCTACGTCGTTATGGCACAGTGCCACACGCTGGTTTTGGTCTTGGCTTCGAGCGTTTAGTTTCATACGTAACTGGCGTACAAAACATTCGCGACGTTATCCCATTCCCACGTGCACCACGTAGCGCTAACTTCTAATTAGGAAATTTGCGAAATTAACATTAAAAAAGGAGCTATTAAGCTCCTTTTTTATTGCGGCTCGATTGTCATTGCTTACGACCAGTAACTAACGTTTTTTTCTATTACTGGCGGCTTGCGGCATAGGCCATTACCCTCCTCTGTACCTAAATATAAAAAGCCGACTAATTCGTCTTGCTCCGCCAAGTCAAATGCCTGACGCACGATTGGGCTATTTACAATATCACCAGTACGCCAAATACCATTATAGCCATAGGCCATTGCCATCTGTTGCAGTGATAACGTGGCACAACCAGCAGTCTGGATCTGTTCGATGCGTGGAACCTTTGGGTGCTCTTTATAACGGGCAATTACCGCGATAATCAGTGGAGCGCGATATGGCATTTTTTCAGCCTTTGCCAATTTAGCTTCATCGGCTCCAGCGTTTGTCATCGCTTCAACGAATAATTCACTTAAACGATCGAGTCCCCCGCCTTGGATCACTACAAAATGCGCTGGTTTCAAACCACCATGATCTGGCGCCCGCATTGCCACCGTAAGCATATGCTCAATTTCTTGAGCCGAGGGTGCGGGTGATGTTAGTTTTCCGCAGGAATAGCGACCTTCGAGAAAATCAATCGCGGCCTGATTTCGTATCATTAGTTCTACCTTCTGTTCTAACTCGTTTCTTTTTAGTTTCGTCGTTACTTGTTAACGGACGGAATATGACCAAGACGTGCGCCACCAATGAGGTGCATATGAAGGTGATAGACTTCTTGACCACCGAAATCGCGACAGTTAACTACGAGGCGATAGCCATCTTCACTAATGCCTTCTTGGCGCGCGAGTTTAGCGGCAACAGTAAACAAGCGACCTAGTGTCAATTCATCTTCTTCTGTCACGTCATCGACGGTTGGGATAACTTTATTAGGAACAATTAGAATATGCGTAGGAGCTTTTGGCGTGATATCGCGAAACGCGGTGACTAATTCGTCTTGATAAACCATATCAGACGGAATTTCTTTGCGGATAATTTTGCTAAATAGAGTATCTTCGCTCATGGTAAGCCCTTAAATTCATTAGAAACTAAAGGCTATGAGTTTAACTGATGTATTAGCGTTTTGGCACTAAAAGTTGTGGATCAACACGTTGATTATTCCAGTTCATACGCCAATCGAGATGAGGACCAGTAGAACGGCCCGTGTTACCAATCTCAGCGATAAGGTCACCTTGCTTCACTTTATCTCCCGCTTTGACATGCCCTTTACTCAAATGAAGAAAGGTCGAGCTAACTCCCATACCGTGATCAATAATTAAGGTACCGCCGGAATAGAACATATCAGGTACGTAAAGGCGAACGATACCATCAGCTGGCGCAACAACAGGTGTTCCAATGGGTGACGCCATATCTACGCCGTAATGCGGCCGCCCCATTTTTCCATTGTAATAACGAACTGAGCCATAAACACCGCTAATGCGGCCAGGCGCTGGCCAAATGAAGTTTTGTGCAAAATGTTGACCGTCCGACCAAATGGCACGTGCCGCTCTAACCTGTTTAGCATCTTTTTGCGCGCGGGCGACATTCTTTGGATTAGGGTTAGTGATTTTTTTGCTGATGCCGTTCACACGGCTTTCACGATACTTTCGCTTATTCAGTAGAAGGTCACGATTTAAAGTTTGTTCACCAAAGGTGAAACTAAGCTGATTTTCCAATTTAGCATCACGACCAAAACCTATAACGAAAGTGCCATTGTCGGCAACGGCCACCTTCTTGTCGTTTAAAGTAATCACGGTGTTAGGGCGTGTCTTGCCAACGAGCAATGCGCCTTGGGTAAACTCGCCTTTAAGGGACGTAAATTGAGTAAGTTGTCTCTCTTCTGCTGCAACACTTGCGCTAGTCGCTAGCGATAGCGCAAGCAATAATGAGTTCATCTTGTTCATGTCATTTTCATCCCTTTTATTTCAGTTCGCTTTAATCGCGTCTTTAATCAGACACTAAGCGTCGTATTTAGCGCGCACCATGGCCCCTTTATCTACGCCTTCATAACCAATAACGCTAATTTCATCGCCTTTGTGATCACTGGCTAAACTGTGTGCTATGTAGTGTGTTAATTGCTCAACCGTGGTGTCAAAATCAACAACTTCACAGACATCGATTGGAATAATAAGTTCAAAGCGTCCTTGTGGAGCATCATAAGCAACACTATGCATATGAGGAACATGACGCAGTGGCTCTAGCGCTTCTGGAATGGTGATGTCGTCACTCGATACCAAATCTTCCTCGGTAATTAAATAAATATCTTGCCAACGCAATGCCCAAGCATGCTCTAACGCTTCATCTTTTTCACCATTGCGCTCAATCTCAATAATACTGCGATGACCATGCGCAATACGCTGACAATTACCATCGTGTTTCTTTAAACCGTGACTGTAATGATAATAAGCGCCAAAAATTGGCTCTGGCGCTAGTTTTAAAACTAATCCAGTAACATTCTCTGGCAGTACTTTCATGATAGCGGCTTCAAGATGTTCGATAATGCCATTTTCTTCGACACTGTCTTTATCAATTAAACAAAACGCCTCGTGTGGGCAATTTAAGTAAATCGGTAATTGTTCTGGACGGTCGAGTAAAATTTGGGTGGATTCTTCAAGCACATTAAACGAGATGCATTTGTTTTGCGCTGGTACCAATAATTTGTGATCCACTTCATTATCAATGACGGCCTTAATTTGTTTTTTTACCAAACCAAAGTCCAGCACCATGCACTCGTCGTTTAAACTGCCGTCTAACTCGATGTCAACGATTAGACTCTCGCCGACCATACCGCGTTCACTACACAGGTATGAATAGTCAATAACGGTCAGATTGTTTACAAATAATTTCATGAGATTTCCTAACTTGGGCGGAAAGACAGTCCACCATACAATGTTTGGCGATTATACCGATATTTAAGCTCGTTTATCGCCGACAATCAGATGCACTGCGATTATGTGATCGCGACATCAATATAAATTCTCTTGCTATTCAGTGTCGCTGGATAGACGACGAGTTAATTGGTCACGCAAATTAGGCGGGATACCAACGATGGTCACCGTATCGTTATGCAAATCCACAATCACACGCTCGCCTAAATGCTTTTGTTCAAAACCAACAGTCACACCACCGCCGGTGCCAGAAAACTTTTTGAGCTGACGCAGCGTTGTGCGATCACCTGGGATTTCATCTTCTAGCTCGTAGCCTTGTTGCTCAACAAACTGATAGAGACTCGATTCACCATCCTGACTTACTGATTTCGATAATGATTTTATCCCGATCTCTTCACCGCTATCGATTTTATCTTTACAGTAATCGAATACTTTTTCGCGATATTGCTCTTTTTCACTACGATCAAATTCATTGGCGGCACAATAGTCTTCTACCGCGTTCATTAAGCTCTTATTTTGCTCCTTAACGTTAATGCCTTCTTTACAGCCCATAAAATCAAGAAAGAAGTCAGACACTTTGCGACCAGCCCGGCCACGAATAAAAGAAATATAACGATTGGAATCTGGTTGTGCTTGCCACATGGTTAAATCGATACGCGCAGCTAGTTGGAGGTTATTAAGCTCAAGATGCTGGTTTGAACTTACTTCAAGCGTTTCATCGACGGCAATTGAGTCTTTAGGCGAAATGAGCGCCACAAACAAATAGTTACTAGCGACATGGGTATAATTGGCCAGCATCAAATAGCCTTGCTCAGCAAAGTTGTATTTCATCAATTCGGTTTGCAGCAATTTAATCGCTTGTTGCGAGAAAGAGACAAAATCGTTGTCGTCATCTAAATAGTCGGTTAACGCGCGAGAAAATTGCGGGGCACCGTCGGTGTCGTCGGCAAAAAAACCGTATCCCTTCCCTTGCTTGCTATTATAGATGCGATGAAGTTCGCTCACTAAAGTTTCTACGTCATGGCTTAATGACAATACCTGATCACGCGCTTCAAAGGTCACGTCACCTTCGCTGGTGGTATTGAGTTGATGTAAAATTATGTGGCGAATCGAAACACTCATTTGTTATTAGTCCCAAGCAAAAATTTGCTGTATTATAGCCATGTTTTATGCCAATTATCCCGAAGTAATTCTCGTTTAGTGTGAGATTGTGCAAAATAGCGACATCGGAAATAAATAATTGGTTTTCTGTCTATCGACATTACCAGCAAAGAGAACAACATGGCTGTAAATTCAAAATACACTAATGAACAGGTTGAAAACCTCATCATGCAATTACTTACTGTGCTAGAAAACAGTCAATCAAAAGCTGATTTGAGCTTAATGGCGTTGGGAAACGCTGCAACTTCTGTGATTAACAATAGTGTAAGCCCAGCACAGCGCAAACAAGTCGCAGCTAGCTTCGCTAAAGCGCTCGAGAATTCAGTAGAAGTCGATCTTCATTAAGAGCGCTGGCGTATATCGATAAGGCACGCCCAGTCATTGCGACTTGCGTGCCTTTTTTACGCATGTGATAATCTGCTGATTGTTATAAAGTATTTGTATATTTAAGTAACCTTTATTGGTCGCTTTCCGAGTTGGAACAAACTATGGTAGACAATTCAAATTCCTATAAAGACCGCGTCTCTCGCCTGATCAGCTGGGGCCATTGGTTTATGTTTGCCAATATTCTGCTCGCGATGCTAATGGCGGTGCGCTATATTTTTGCCGCCGACGGTCAAGCCACGCTACTTTCAGTTATTTACGTGATGGCAACTTGGGTTGGACATTTCGGCCTACTCGGTATCATTTGTTATGTGGTGGTGTTATTTCCACTTACCTTTGTATTTCCCAATTCCCATATTCTCAGAGGCGCAGGGGCAGTACTCGCCACCCTAGCCATAGTCGCATTACTGGTCGACGGCAGTGTTTACCAAAACTACCAGCTCCATTTTAACCTTTTCGCTTTCGATCTCGACGGTTTCAATCTTAACAATACCATTGGGTGGAGCTCGATTAGTCTATTTCTGATTGCCCTATTAGTCGTTGAGCTAACCATAGCCAACTTAATTTGGAAGCGGTTGCAAATCATCCGTCAATGGGATGTCGGTCAAAAGATCACGTCAGTTTTCGGCGTTATGTTCCTATTAAGTCACCTAATGCACATTTGGGCCGATGCAGTTATCTACCGACCAGTTTTAACCTTTGATCAAATGTTTCCGTTTTCTCACGAATCAACAGCGCGCAGTTTTATTAAGCGCCAAGGTTGGTTGGATGAGCAACACGAAACTGCCTTAACCATTAACAAGAGTGCAAAAGCAGTAAATTACCCCTTAGCACCATTAATGTGTCAACCCACTGATAATAACCTGTTGATAGTGACCATTGCTCGTGTAAATCAAGACTTGGTGACAGAAGAAATCATGCCGAACCTTTATCAGCTAACCCAACAAGGGCTATCGGCAAACAATCATATTACTACTGCACTGTATGATGCTGATGCGAGTTTTGGTTTTGAGACTGGCTTACCTGCGATTTACAAGCCGGCTTTTAATCAGCAGAAACTATCAAGCCCGCTCATTGAATTAACCAATAGCAGCCTAAGAAAAACCTTTGGCGCTCATCAAGACAGCCTTGACGATAAAGACGCTCTGGCGGTGGATAGCAAAAATGTTGACGAGTTAATTCAATGGATAAAACAAGCGCGCACAACTCCTTATTTCGGTAACTTAACACTTTATGCCAGCCAGCAATTAAGCATTGGTAACAATCCGTTGCTTAGTTTTGAGACGAGCCAATTACAAAAGGGCTCCGCACCACAGCGCGTGCTGGCCACGCAATACATTAATTCCCTGCACTATACAGATGCATTAATAGGCAAATTACTGACTCATATTGACCTTAGTAAAACAACCCTTGTTGTCACTGGACTGCGCGGCAACGATTTAAACCGTTTATACAATCAGGCATCGTCTGATTATTCGCAAGTAAACGTAAGTGTTCCGTTAGTGATCGTTGGACCACAATTTTCGGCCTTAACGGTCAATAAACCTACTTCGCATTACGACGTATTACCGACATTACTCAATAGTCATTTTCAATGCGGCAACCCTGCCTCAGACGTGAGCGTTGGTTATGATTTAAAAAGCACGCAGCACAGCGATATGTTTTATTTAGGCGATGCCCAAGGCTTTGCCTTATACAAAAATGGCAACAGTACGCAGATCGACCGTCAGGGACAATATCGTTTCTTCGACAAAGATTACATTAGGCAAGACAGCGGTAAGTTATCATTCCAATCTTTAATTGATTTGATGGCAAACATCGAGCGCTTTGAGCCGTAGCGTTAAAACCAGTATTACAACCGTTAAGAGTCAGGATTTATAATGGCGTTTCAACATTTAACCGTTCCACAATTAGAGCAATTGATAAGCGAAGGCACCAAAGTCAATATCGTCGATACGCGCGACCCTCAGACGTTCGCGCTTTCTCACATCCCTAATGCCTTTAATCTCAATCAAGGTAATTTAGAACAGCATCTAAGCGAATTGGATATGGACGAACCATTGGTGGTTTGTTGCTATCACGGGATCAGCAGTCAAGGTGTCGCGCAGTTTTTATTTGAGCGAGGATTTGAAGAATCTTATTCTCTCGATGGCGGTTTTGAAGCCTATGAGAATTATCAGCGTTCTAAATAACCTAAACTAGAAATAGAATTAAGGCCAATGATACTGGCCTTAATTATTTTCTTATTGATTTATTGGATACGATATCTAGGTAAGTAGAAACTAAAGCTTGTCCCCTCCTGCTCCTCGCTTTCAACTTCGATATCACTTTGGTGGAGTGCCAATAACGCTTTAACGATAGCTAAGCCAAGCCCAGCATTTCCCGTCTCACTGTCTACTTTATTACTCGCCCTAAAGTGTGCTTCAAACACTCGTGGTAATTGATCTTTACTGATCCCCACACCACTATCTTGCACGGTAATGTGGACCTTTTCTTGATTGTCAAAGTTGACTAAATCAAAACGGATGACAATACGCCCGCCAGGTGGAGTGTGTCTAATAGCATTTGCGACTAAGTTACCAAATACTCGTTCGAGTTTTGCGATATCTGCATCCACTTGCAAGGACGTGTCCTTCGGGCTAACGTCGAGTTCAACACCTGCTTCCTTAGCACGTAAATCAAATGAATCCATGATGTCCTGAGCTAGCTCGGCAACCGCAATAGGCTCTCGATGCAATTCAACACTACCAGTTTCTAGGTGCGCCAGTTCGAACACTTGTTCAACTAAACCACTCAGCACCAACGCATTGCGATGAGCGACATCGATGTAGTGCGCACTGCTTTCATCCGCTTTCGCTGCAAATTGCTTTTGCCATGTTTCGATGTAGCCTGTGAGCGAAGAAAGTGGCGTACGTAAATCGTGAGAAATATACGACAACAGCTCTTTGCGTTGGATGTCCTTTACTTTAAGCTGTTCTAGTTGCTCGGAGATCTGCTCTGACATTTCATCGATCACGGTTGCAAGCGCAACTTCTTCATTAGAGCTAGTCCAAGATGTCGAGCTCTTTACAAGGTTTAGCCGTTGATTCTTATGCCACAGTTGCTGTTGTTGATACATCAGTACGTTGCAGGTCATTTTTGTTAAAGGTCGTGTGATTAGCCATACCAAAATGGTGCCAACAAACAGTGCAAACAACAACGCAGAGCCACCAAGGATTAAGGATTCACTTAGCAGCTTATTATTAGTTAGATTTGCAATAATCTTGTCTTCTAACTCTGAGCCAATAATGACATAGAGGTAACCTTGTAACTGTCCTTGATAGTTAATTGGTGCAGCAGAGAAGATTTTCTTGCGACTTGGATGACGAGGATCATCACCAAGTAGCGGAAACTGTACTTGTGGACCAATAAACGACTTTACTGGCTTTAAATCGATACTGGTGCGTTTGATTTTTCCTTCTTCTGCAGCATGTGCCAAGAGTTTGCCTTGAGTATCAGTAACGTATATCTCGAACGCCGGCCCTAGCAGCATCATATTGTGAAAGGTATACTTTAAGGCCTTAGGGTCGATTTCACCGTCTTTGAGAATTTGTGCCTCAACTAACATATGGGCCGCAAGTTCTTGATGCAGCGCTTGGGTCGCCTGCTGTTCGTAGCTCTTAGACGAGTTTTCAAGAAACCACAAAAACATTAGCGTGATGCTTAAAAAAACGAGTACGAATAATACGTTTAGTCGAAAGGTAATGCCTTTGAAAATAGTCATCGTTAAGTTCCTTTACGCCAAATATTCAAATTTGTAGCCAACGCCCCAAATGGTGTGAACGACTTTCGGCAGACTTTTACAGGCTTCAAGTTTCGCGCGTAAGCGATTGATATGAGAATTTACGGTATGTTCGTAGCCAAGGTGGTTGTAGCCCCATACAGAATCAAGCAATTGACTGCGACTAAACACCTGCCCAGGATTGCTCGCTAAAAAGTGAATCAAATCAAATTCGGTTGAGGTCAATTCAATGGCTGCGTTTTGAAAAGTAACTTTATGGCGTTGTGGCTCAATACAGAGATCCCCAAACACCAAATCTTGAGAAACACTAGGCGCCGCATTGTTTGCTTGAACCCGTCGAAACATGGCGCGAACTCTTGCTTCGAGTTCGCGAATACTAAAGGGCTTAGTCAAGTAATCATCGGCGCCCATGTTTAGGCCCATAATACGATCCGTCTCTGTATCACGGGCTGTCAGCATAACGATAGGTGTGGAAGGATCCGTCAGTCTAACTTGGCGGCAGATTTCTAAGCCATCTACCTCGGGTAACATAATATCCAACATGATGAGATCATAGTTGCCTGAGAGCGCTGCTTCCAATCCTGCTCGGCCGTTGTTAGCTTTCCTCACAACAAAGCCAGCGTTGATTAAGGTGATTTCGATTAGATTTGCCAAATCGATTTCATCTTCAACTATCAATATTCGCTGGCTCATGATTGTTTCCTTCTTACTTAGTTCGTTTAATGCTTACCCTTGCAACTAGGTTGTCAAAACGATGCGACGCATTTAACACAGAAGTTGGTAAGCCGTCATCTTGACTAACTACACCCGGATGCATAGTGACAAAGTCATTAAGATCGTCACGCGCGGCATTGAACCCTTCACCCATTGCGGCTGGGCCGGGTATCGATGCTTCTGTCTCAGTGTTCGCTTCGGTGCCAGAATCATAAACATTTAAACGAAATGACATACTGTCGCCTACAGCGTAGTTTGCTAGGTTGTGACCATTAAGACCTGTAAAGGCATCATTTGTATTCACTAACATAGACAAAATAGATAAATTAATATCAGTGGCCTGTGTCTCAATCGTTTGGGTGAAGGTTGCGCCAGGACCAACTGGATCGCTACCACTGGCTTTATTAACGATGCCATCGAGCGCCAATACGTCTTTGTTATCGCCCGCTTCAGCCAATACTTCTAATGCTGTACTTGCTTTTTCGCCGACCGCGAAGGTTTTAACGTCATCAGCGTGAGTTAAGATCGTAATTGGTGATAACGGCTGGTTGCTCGTTAAATTTGTTACGGTCACTTCATACTCATAAGTCGGAGCCGGTGTAGGCGTTGGGGTCGGAGTTGGAGTCGGCGCAGGTGTAGACGAACTCGAACTACCGCCACAACCAGCCAACGTCACAGCCGATAGACATGCCAATGCGATAAGTGATTTTTTGCTATTTGCTAACTTGCTCATAACCAACTCCTTATTTCACAGTCACAGTCACTCGTAATACAGGGTTTAACCAACGATGTACTGTATTATCTAAGTCACTTTTACCACCATCAGCCATAGCATCACCCACGTTGCCAGGGTGAATATGGACCATTTTATTGGTATCTTCAGTAGCTAAACCGCTACCGTTTGTGCCCGGCGTACCTACAGGAAATGCTGGAATACCTAATGCGCCAGGAGCGCCAGCACCAGCAACATATAGTTCGTTGTTCGCCTCTGTACCTGCGTCATAAGCATTAACGGTAAAGGTATAAGTTCCAGCTTCAGTTGGGATTTTCCAACTATCCGTGCCCGCGAACGCGTCATTGGTTGGTAATAACATTGCTGTTAATGATAAATGCGTGTCATCCATGGTGTTAAAATCGAATGCTTCAGTCGTTTCACCTGGCATTAATAACTTACCGTGTGGGTTTTTCACCACATGGCCACCTGCGGTTGTAACTTCGTCGGCTAAATCGTCAATAGCACCACCCTCTGCCATTTTTTGCAGCGCCATAGAAGCAGCTTCACCACTCTTAAATAAATGCGTGTCTGCATCATGGCTTGCTACTAGCAATGGCGTGAACGCGATACCGTGAGTAAGGTTGGTAACTTTAATAGAAAGATCTGCAGCTGAGGCAGAAAATGCGGATAACGCCATTACACCGGCGATGGTTGTTGAAACTAAGGTCTTCTTATTATTCATGATATTGCTTCCTTTGATTTAGTGTTGCACTAATCATAGGAAGCAAATATCCCGAAATTATTCGCTAATTATCACAAAATTATAACAATCTAAATTATCCAATAATAACAATAACTTCGTAAACTAAAATTTGTGAAATTAGGGTCAAAAATGTCGCGATACCCAATAATTTGTAACTTTGTTCATTAGAAGAAAATAATGGTAATAGCCACAGCGCTAACCCACCGGCTAAAAATCCAAAGAACCAATAAAGCTCAGGCGTAATTTGACTAAAGATTTCAGCACTTTCATTTGCGCCAAGCAACCAAGCGAGAATAACGAGACTAACTACACTCGCTATTACTCCTATCATGGGTAATAGACGATTAAATGCCTCTAAGCGATGCTTCGCTTTAACTAATAGCAATTGGGCTAAAACACTGCCGGTGATAACAACAGGTAACAGCACAAATAGATTTGATTGATAAATTAAAACGCCAAGGGCATAGCTCCCAACAGGAACCAAGGCACCATAAATTGCCCTATCAGGGATAGCACGCTTGTTGGGCAACTTACCTTGCCAAATACTCAATAAAATACCGTAGATACCGCCAATAACACCAATAGCTATTATCCAAGACGACAAATGAGTTTCCGCGGCCATCATTAACGACACAAAAACTACCGTCCAAATGGTAATCAGCTCACCTTGGATCCTGCTGTGCTGTCCAGGACATAGCTGCCCTTTCTTGAGAATCAAACAAATAATTGCCAACGAGACAAAAGGTGAAATCGCCAAAATTGGCACGACGATGTTATAAAATGAAATATCAACCACAAGTGTTACCCGATAAAAATTTGCGGCCGATTATACCTAATGACCACGCTGTTAGGACAGTGAATTATTGATAAAATTTATAAGCTCTTTTGGGCGCATGCCGCCGTTAACCATTGACTGAAGCTTGCCTTGCTTAAATAGTGCAATCGTCGGAACCCCTCTTATCTTATATTTTGATACCAATGCCTTATGCTTAAGTAGATAGGCATGAGCAAATCGGACCTTTTTATTAAACTTCTGCGCGGATTTTGCAAAGGTTTCTGAAAAACTCTTACAGATAGAGCAATTGGGTCCCGACATAAAAATAATTAAGGGACGCTTAGCGCGTGACAATGGCATGAAATGATGCGGTAACATCTCAATGACGACACCATCAGTAATCGGCTTTGCACATTTATTACACTGACGAGATTGGTCCAATTCCGCCAACGGGAATTTATTTGCGGTTTTACAAAAATTGCAATCTAGAGTTATAGAGCTCATTTTTACTTCTTCATTGACCTTAGTTTGGATTAAGAGATGATATCAGATAAACAGTATCGATAAGTTATCTATATTCTTTCTGATGAGCCATTTCTTCGATAGCTTGCTAATCCAAGCAGATTTAACGCAGATGGCGGTGAAAAGAGTTTTCAAAAAGAGGCGTTTATTATCCCGACTTCAGGTTAATAAATATTACCGTAAACAAGGGCGAGTCTATCATCTCAATTTGCTAGCTGCCTAATCACTTTGTATTTGCAACTTAATAAGTTCGATTATCGTGCAATCATTTCCTAATTCTGACTCATTAATAACTTTTTGTTATCAATACTACGACGGTTATAACAAACTTAAGGATTAGAAAAATTAAATATGATAAGAAAAAAGGATTAAGCTGTTGGTTTTATAAACAAAAAAATATCAACAAATTTTCACACTTTTAAAACTCACTGAAACGTGCGCTACATCACCGTTTCAGCCAGCGTGTTAATTATTTTGTAAGAAATAATTAATAAAAAAGGCGTTATTTACTGATTTAGAGCAATACTTTTATCTAGTAAGTCGATATGATTTTTATTGTTAGGTAGAGACTTTTCGAAATTTCAACTAAGGATTGAGAGAAGTTATCAGGAATATTTTTATTTTTTGCGAGAAGTTGTTATGAGTAAAGAACAGAAATTTTCGAAGTCTGATATTCTGTTGTCTACAACGGATTTAGACAGTCGAATCAAGTATGCAAATCAGCATTTCTGTGACATTGCTGGTTATTCATTGGACGAAATGGTTGGTAATCCGCATAACATGGTACGCCATGACGATATGCCCAAAGCAGCCTTCAAAGACTTATGGAGTTTTATACAAGCTGGCAAATCATGGATGGGACCAGTAAAAAACAGTTGTAAAAATGGCGATTACTATTGGGTAAATGCCTTTGTAACCCCCATCAAAGATGAAAATGGAAAAATTCACGAATATCAATCAGTGCGAACTTGTCCAGATGATGACGTAGTTAACCGTGCAAATGCTATTTATCCCCGCCTTAAATCAGGCAATATTCCTCGTCAAGCCACTGCACAAACAGACCAAACTAAATGGGTTCTAGCCGCGCTGTTATTAACAACCGTTGCATCATTAGCAAACCTAGTTTTAAGCGGTATTAATGTTGGTAGTGTTTTAATGACACTGCTAGCAGTTGGGACAAGTGCGCTGTTTTATAGCTGGCGCCAGAAATATGTCAAAGTAGTAGGAATGGCTAAAGACATTTTTGACAATCCCCTGATGACTTATCTTTACTCCGGCAACAACGACGATATCGGCGTAATAGAGCTTGCGTTTAAGAAGCGTCAAGCAGAGATTGCTGCCATAGTTGGCCGCGTTAGCGATATTTCAGGTAGCATCAACCAAACTGCTCAGCAGTCTTCAGAACGTGGCAGTAATGTGTCTCAAATCTTAAGTGAGCAACGCCACGAAACAGAACAAGTTGCTGCTGCGTCCAACGAAATGTCAGCGACGGTGCAAGAAATCACCCAAACAGTTAGTCAAGCAGCACAAGCAAGCCACGAAGGACTTAAGATTAGTAGTGAAGGCCAAGAGCAGGTTAACAGAACTGGCCAAGCGATTAATCAGCTATCTAATCAACTCAGTGAAGTTAACAACGCTATCGATAATTTAACCTCTGGTTGTCGCTCCATTGAATCGGTGTCAAATGAAATCAGCTCTATTGCAGAGCAGACAAATCTTCTCGCACTCAACGCAGCGATTGAAGCGGCGCGAGCCGGCGAACAGGGCCGTGGTTTTGCAGTAGTTGCTGATGAAGTACGCGCCCTCGCCCAACGAACTCAACAATCGACCAAAGAAATCGACGATCTATTAGCCCAGCTTATGCAAGAGTCTGACAATGCGACCCAAGCGATGAACGAAGGTAATAGATTGTCCGACGCTTGTGTTGAGCTTTCAAAACAAACGGGGGAATCGTTAGCCAAAGTACATCACGAAGTCAGTGATATTGCCGCTATAAGTCAGCAGATTTCTGAAGCCATCGGTCAGCAAGCAGTGGTTGCCGAAGAAGTGAACCAAAACGTGATAGCTATCTCCGACATGTCCACCCAAAGTGAAGAGCACGGCCGAGAAGCAACAGAGCTCAGCCTCAACTTATTGGAAAAACTGCGGGAGCAGCAAGGGCTGATCCTCCAATTTAAGGGATAAGGTTATATAAAGGCGCTGAACAGCGCCTTTTTTAATCACTAATTCGTTAATATCTAGCGATATTTATCAATGCTGTTAGACTCTCACCATTAACCGTTAGATAAACTATTGCATGAATAATTTCTCTCAGCCTACGATTTTGTGGCACGACTACGAAACTTGGGGCGCTGATACACGCCGCGACCGTCCAGCACAATTTGCTGCAATTCGCACCGATCTCGATTTAAACATTATTGGCGAACCTATCGAGCTGTATTGTGAACTAGCCAACGACTACCTCCCTGCCCCTGGCGCGTGTTTTGTTACAGGCCTTACGCCTCAAAAAGTCAATCGTTTGGGCATGCCTGAAACCCAATTTATCGAAAAGATTAATGCGCTATTTAGTGAGCCAAACACCACCGTAGCGGGTTATAACAACATTCGCTTTGACGATGAAATCACGCGTCAAACTCTTTATCGTAATTTTCAAGATCCCTACGCCCGTGAATGGCAAAATGGCTGTAGTCGCTGGGACATCATCGATTTAGTGCGCACCTGTTACGCACTGCGTCCAGAAGGCATTAACTGGCCGACGAATGATGATGGTGTTGTAAGCTTTCGCTTAGAGCTATTAACTGCCGCTAATGGCATTAGTCATGAAGGTGCTCATGATGCCATTAGTGATGTCATTGCCACCATCGAGATAGCAAAACTTATCAAAGAAAAACAACCTACGTTATTTGATTTCGTTTACAATCTACGCCGCAAAGCCGAGGTCAATAAGTATTTTGATTTGGTAAACTTCACGCCGCTGGTTCATATTAGTTCTAAGCTACCTGCAACATCTGGCTGTGCCACTTATATCGCGCCGCTTGCTTATCACCCAGTAAACAAAAACGCCGTAATTTGCGTAAATCTCAATATGGATTTATCACCGCTACTGGAGTTAACGCCCCCTGAGATTAGTGAACGAATGTATACCAAGCGCAGCGAACTTGGTGAATTATTGCCAATTGGATTGAAACTGGTACACAGCAACAAGTGCCCTGTTATCGCACCTGCAAAAACACTCACTAAGGAAGCAGCAGACCAACACGGTATCGATCGCGCGTTATGTCGCACAAACCTCGATATGCTTACCTCAAACCCACAGCTGCGTGAAAAAGTCGTTCAGGTTTATCAAATAGAAAGTGAACACGCGTCAGAGACTAATCCAGACTTGATGCTCTATAGCGGCGGCTTCTTTTCAAGTCACGATAAAGCCGCGATGGAGCGTGTGGTGCAAACACCACCAGAGCAGCTAGCAGCATTAGAATGCCATTTTGAAGATACGCGTCTCGATGAAATGTTCTTTCGCTACCGCGCTCGTAATTATCCACTTACCCTATCGATGGAAGAGCAAAAACGTTGGAATGACTACCGCCTATCGACAATGGATGGCCAAAGCTATGCTTACGAGCTTGAAAGTCTTGCCATGGAACACGAGAATGATGAACGAAAAATGGCAATTCTCAGAGCACTGTTTGAATATGCCAGTAGCTTATAATTGGTGAAATGATTCTTACAAACAAAAGGCGGTGTGATCGAACACCGCCTTTTTTATTTGCCTGCTCCTTAAAAGAGCAAACAATAAATTTACTTCTTTTTAGAAAGTCTTGCGTGCAAACTTGAAGTATCCCAACGATTCCCCCCCATTTCCTGCACGTCGCCGTAGAACTGATCGACAAGGGCTGTCAAAGGAAGCTTAGCGTTATTACGGCGCGCTTCATCTAGCGTAATGCCTAAATCTTTACGCATCCAATCTATCGCAAAACCAAAGTCGTATTCATTATCGATCATCGCCTGATAGCGATTCTCCATTTGCCAGCTTTGCGCCGCGCCTTTCGAAATTACTTCAATCACTTTCGCAACATCAAGATCTGCTTGTTTAGCAAAATGAACACCTTCGGCTAATCCTTGCACCACACCAGCGATACAAATCTGATTAACCATCTTAGCTAGTTGTCCAGCACCAACATCACCGATACGCTCGGCGCAACGAGCATATGCATCAAGCACTGGGCGTACATTATCAAAGGTTTCTTGCTCGCCGCCAATCATAATAGTCAGCACACCATTTTCTGCGCCTGCTTGACCACCAGATACTGGCGCATCTAAAAAGCCTATCGCTTTGCTCTGACAAACAGCCGCCAATTCACGCGCGACATCAGCTGATGCCGTAGTGTGATCACAAAGAATTGAATTTGCTTTCATCGTTTGTAGCACGCCATCTTCACCTATGGTGACCTGACGTAAATCATCGTCATTACCGACGCAACAAAATACGATATCCGCATTTTCAGCGGCGAGTGCCGGCGTTAACGCATAAGCGCCATCATATTCACTGCACCACTGCTGCGCTTTACTCGTTGTACGGTTATAAACAGTCACCTCGTGTCCTGCTTTTTGTAAAAAGCCCGCCATGGGATAGCCCATTACGCCTAATCCAATAAAAGTTAGCTTCATTTGAATTCCGTTATTCGTATTTGTTGTAAAAAGGTTTTAAGTAATCGTAGATTTTTGCACTTTTTTGCCGGTAAATCTGCTGATAAATAGTCGCATTGTTCGACGGTTCAAAACGTTGGCCGTGTTTTACCATCGTCTTTGCGCCTTCACTGATGCTGTTATAGAAGCCTACACCTTTAGCACAAGCTATAGCAGCACCCAGCCCTGATGTTTCATGAGTTTGTACGCGTTCACACGGCAAATTAAAAATATCACTGGCCATTTGCATCACCACATCACTTTGACTGCCGCCGCCACTGATACGAATTAAATCAATTTTCTGTGGTGCAATTTTTTCAAGCCGCGCTAATCCCTGCTTAAGTGACAACAGGATACCTTCAATCAACGCACGGTATAAATGATACCTTGTGTGATCTGGGGTGAAACCAACAATGGAGCCACGCGCCTCAGGCCCAGGATAGATAACACCGGGCGCCCAAAATGGTTGGACAATTAATCCGTTAGCCCCTGGTTCAATATCGAGAATACGACGACAAATCAGCTCTTCCGGCTTGATACCCAAACGCTGTGCTTCTTCAACGTCTGCTTGGCCATATTGCTCAATAAAATGCGTTAGCAGCCAAAAGCCACGCTGGAGAATAATCTCATTAATAAAGCTGTTTTCAACTAATGAAGGATAAGCGGGTAAATAGCGAAATGCTTCGCGATAATCTCGCTGAGTAATAGATATCGTTGATGCTGTGCCTAAGCTAATACTCGCCACATTAGGCGATGCAGTGCCAGAGGTTAAGGTTTCACAGGCTTTGTCAGCACCAGCACTAATAATTGGTGTTCCAACCACAAGTCCAGTGTCTAGATGCGCCTGCTGACTAACCCTTGCTATCATCTCACCGGGTTCAACCACATCTACCATTTGCTCAGGTTTCACTGCAATAGCCTGCCACTGCCAAGCGCTTTTTTTACCCCAATGACGCTTCTTGTAATTAAAGGGTAAATAGCCCACTTGCGCTGCCACGGAATCAGCTAATACACCACTTAACTTGAAATTTAGCCACCCTGATAAAAATCCAATCTTGGCGCTTTGCTTGGCAATTTCAGGCTGATGCTGCACGACCCAATTACACTCTGACTCGCCTTGAAAATAGCGAATGCGTTTAGTCATACCAATCACGCCAAAGGCTAATTGCCACCATAGAGAGAACTTCGGTAGTATGCTGGCCCTTCTATTATCCGGCCACATAATGATAGGACGTAACGGATTATTTTCACGGTCAAGATGAACAATACAATTACGCTGGGTCGTTAGAGATATCCCAACCACCTGCTCTGGCACAATATTACTTTCACGCCATAATTTTTGTAGCACCAAGCACACCTGCTGCCAACAGTAATGCGCATCTTGCTCAGCCCAGCCAAGCTGCGGCACTTCATAAGGGGTCACCAAATGCATCACTTTAGTAATAAGCTGCCCATTGGCGTCAAACACCAAGGCTCGCACACTTTGTGTACCGTAATCTATAGTAATAAGATATTGATTCTGTGAAGTATTAATGACGCTGACTCAAGTATGTAAAGACGTGGTTATGGTATATCAAAACACCTTTAAACCCAATCCTAGGCATAAAAAATGCCGCTAAATTAGCGGCATTTTTAGTTATTTAATAAAGTAAGAAATTAGAAGAAACCTTTAAGTTTATCTTTTAACTTGTCCTTGGCTTTCTTTTCAGCTTCTTTTTTTGCTTTTTCAAGCTTTTCGTTCGCCTTGGCTTTAAGTGCAGCCTTTTCCGCATCAAGCTTGGCTTTTAAAGCGCCGCTGGTATCTAAACCAAATTTAGGATCGGTAAAGCTACCACTCACTTTCAGTGGGATCGCAAGACCTGCTAAATCGCTGCTACCGCCTTGGCCTTTTGAAGTGCCGACCAAAGTCACTTTCAGGTGATAGTCCACCAACTCTTTTAAAATATCGGCGGTGCCCTTACCTGCTAAGCGTAAGAAAGGTGCTTCCATGTCTAATGATGTATTGTCCACCACACCATTCTTCATCGCGAACTTACCGTGTAGCGCAGTAAAGTCCGTTTTCTTTTCTTCTTCACTAGCATCACTGCCAAGTGCCGCTTTTGCTGAGCGTAGCTTTTGCGCGATATTAATGCCGTACAGTGCGCCATCTTTAATAGCAAAGCTGCCGTTACCTACTAGACCTTGCTTAATCTTGCTAACCGTTAAACCTTGACCACTAGCTTTAAGATTAAACTCCGTATTACCGGCAAGCATGTCAATATCGGCAGCGTCTTTAAGCAATGGTAAGATTTGTACGCCTTTAAGCACTTTATCGATTTGGTAACTATTCCTGCCGCCATCATGGCTAACCGTTGCGTTTAGCGTCATGTTACCTTGGTACAAATCAACACTTAGCGGAGCCAGCTTAGCGCTCCCATCTTTAACCAGCACTGTTAATGCAGTTTTACCTACATTGATGCCTTTAGCTTTAAATCCTTCAAAGGTTAGTTTACCGTCAACATCTAATGTATTAAGTACGCTTAGATCTGGCTCAACTTCCGGCGCAGGCGCTTTCTCTTCAGTGGGAGTCGCTTCATCTTCTTTAGGCGCTGGAATTAGCGGATTAAGATCCCACTCAGTCGCGGCTAGGTTAAAGCGCACCTTGGTTTTATCAGCGAGTGCAACCGAAGCACTGCCATCCATTTTCATACCGTTGATATCAAGGGCAAGTTTCTCGACATCAGCAACCACTGGCGATAAGGCAATACTCGCTGCTGTTTTTAAATCGATATCCATCTTACCAGCTGGTACGTTATCTCCTTTTAAAGAGCCGTTGAGGGTTAACGCATTAAGCGCCACCGCTGATAAATCTTGCTGCACCGTCATTTTGGCGTTTAGATTTAGATCGCCGACAAATTCTTTTGTCACAACACTTAAAATAATATCGAGCGAGGTTTCTTTACCTAATTCAAAACGGCCAAGCTCAATCAATTTAATGCTCAGATCTGTTTCAGAGCCGAGCTTTTGGTCGATGACGGTAATATTAGTATTGGTAATATCGATACCAGCTAACGTTAGCTTTGGCAATTTAGTCGGTGTAGCAGGTTGCGTTGTATCAGTTGTAGTACTTTGCGGTGGGGCTGATTTACCACTACCCATTCCTTCAAGGTTACTCACACCAGCTTTATTGGTTTCTAGATTGAAATTAAGTCCATCAAGGCTTAATTGACCTAATACAATTTCGCCTGAAATCAATGGCATCACATCAAGAGATACCGACAAGTTGTCAATTTTGGCGAGATTGTCTTTACTAAAGCCCGCTGCGTTCTTTAGTTCAATCTGCCCAGTTGCTATACCCAGTTTAGGGAAAATGACCCAACCTAAATCGCCATTGATCTTAAGATCGCGATTTAATGCCGTCTTGGCCTGAGTTTCAATTTCTGATTTATAGTCGTTGGGATCGACAAAGATTAATAACGCACTAACGGCGAGTACTAACAGCACGACAAGAGCGAGGAGAATTTTCAGTAGTTTTTTCATCTAGATTCCCTGATAGAAGATAAGTTGCTTTGTATTATGATAGACAACAGATAATGACATCAATTCATTTATTGTGTTATTACATTTGGCAAATAAAAAAGCAGCGAAATGTTCGCTGCTTTTCTTACGATATGATTTACTTATTTCGGATAAGCATTCTCTAATGCTTGATACACATTATCCGCCAGTGACTCATCACAAGCTAAGGCGTTTAACGCATCGGCTAAATGCTCGTTGTCTTCACGACCATTCCACACTTTGATGTAAGAGCCGTCTTTGTAGCCATGATCTTGACGGAAATAGTTAAGTACATTTTTTCCAATGTACCATTTGTAAAGGGCGTCAAAGTCAAAATCAACAACCGCCATTACTTTAACAAATTCGGTATACGCCATTTCTGACAAGGCAGATTTACCGACTAGTGCCTTAGCTAGTGGTAAGAACTTACCTCCTTCATAGGCTTTGCTAAAGTGCTCGCTCCAGATCTTGGCGCTTTGCTCAATGGCTTCTTCGATTGATAATGCAGGATGACGCTTTAACTCAGCGCTCATTAAGAAGTGCCAAATATCCACCAGCTCAAGATGTACTTGCTCAATATCAGGCGTTTGGTGTTTCCACCATTTCCAGCCGTAATGGTCGATCATTTCCGCGCCTTCAACGACTACGGCGCAGTGCCAGTCTTGTGAAGCGTCATTGATCCAATCGGGATTAATGGCGGCGTTTAATTTATTTTGCATGGCAAACATTTGCGTGAGTTGCGCGATCATAAATCTTCCTAATTGTTTTTATTGTTTGAGTGCTCAAGGTAACAAGAGTCGAGTAATGACTCCATGTATTGATATCCTTTGCGGCGAGTATACTCGATATTGCGCTCTGGGATCATCTCTGGTCGTAAAAAATTCGCCAGTGCCTTAGTAATATCTGCCTCGCGAATAATATGAATCGTCGGATACGGTGCTCTGTTGGTATAGTTGGCGGCATCTTCACCTTCCTGCTCGTCAAAACAATATTCTGGATGAAAACTCGCGAGCTGATAGATACCTTCATAGCCGTCGTTGATCAGTTGTTGCTGCGCACAATCGAGTAAATCTAGATACTGATCAAAATCCATTTGTGGATCGCTAAATATTAATAAGGTAGTGGCGATGTCTGCGTTATTGTCTAGCTCACAACAGGCATCGTAAAACTTATCCAGATAGGTATTAAAGGTGGCAGGAGTCAGTACTTGATATTTAATGCTTCGCGCTTGCACCTCTGCTTTGGCAAAGGGACAGATATTCAAGCGCACAATGACTTTATCTACCCACGCCTTAGTGTGGGCGATAATAGCCGCACTATCATTTGCAAAAGCGCGGCGTTTTTCTTGTGTGTTCATGCCTTATGAGGCTTCCTCGATTGAGGTTACATTGCTGCCATCAGCTTCATCACCAGAAAGCTCAGGCTGTTTACCTTTTAAGGCTTTTTCCACATTCTTAGCGTTAAGGGCAAGATAGATAGTCAAAGTTTCTAAATCGTCTTCCTTAAGTTTTGGAAGTACATTGTCGTGACGCAGTAATTGTTGCAGTAACTCAGCGTTATCGAGGGCTTTGTCATAAGCATCAGCAGCTTTCTTATCGGCAGTACGCAATTTTTCTACCCCTCTTTTGTCTTTAACAATATATTCGATTTCAATCATTGATCTATCCTCTGTGGTGGTCAGATATATACTACTGTATTTTTAACCAGTATCACAACAGTATTTTTCGGTTTTACGATTTTATAAATAAATCTCGAAAGTTTTGACTGGTTGTTTCAGCCAATGTTTCGACAGAAACGCCTTTAAGATTGGCGATAAACTCCGCGACATCTTTGACAAACGCCGGTTGATTCTCTTTACCACGATGAGGCACAGGCGCTAGATACGGTGAATCTGTCTCAATCAATAAGCGATCTAACGGCAGCTTAGTCACGGTTTCACGCAGCTCTTTTGCATTCTTAAAGGTCACGATGCCGGAAATGGAGATATAGAATCCCAAATCCATGGCTTGCTTAGCCATTTCATAGCTTTCGGTAAAACAATGCAATACACCGCCAACTTTATCGGCGTGGCCTTGCTTTAAGATATCTATGGTTTGCTGACGCGCGTCACGGGTGTGAATAATTAGCGGCTTGTTTACCTTGTTTGCCACCTCAACGTGCTCGATAAAACTCTGGGTTTGCACATCAATGGTTTCTGGTGCGTAAAACGCATCTAATCCAGTCTCTCCCACTGCAACGACTTTGTCATTGTGACAATATTCTTCAAGCAATGTCGGATTTACCAAATCTTCTTGATACAGCGGATGTTGACCACAACTGGCGTGAATAAAAGCATATGGATTTATCGTATCCAACATCGCTGGATAAGATTTTAAATCAACACTCACACAAAGCATTTCGTTAACGCCTTGTGCTTTCGCATTACCAATTACATTGGCCAAGTCATTGTCGTAAAGTGACAGGTTTAAACGGTCCAAATGACAATGTGAGTCTATAAACATACTACTTTTGATACTCTAATTTAATTTTTTAAACTGGCTACATCGTCGATGTAACATCGCCACCGCTAAGCTTAGGGCCTAGCAAGCGCTCTATTTCGGTGCGCAACTTTATTTGTGCTTCGCTAAGTGCGACACCAAATCCTACGGGTCTACCGCCTTGCGCACCCAATGGATTTATCCAAATCACTGGCCCTTCGAATACGCTAGGCTCTAAATCATCTGGCAACATAACGCTGACTTTGACCTGCTGTCCGAGCTCTACTTTCTCTTGACTAATAAAGAACAACCCACCGTGATTTACATACGGCATGTAACTCCCGTACAGCTGCTGTATGTTCTTAAATTCTATACTGATGCTTATCAATGCTATCTTCCTTAACCATTAATGATCTGTTCTGTTGTTTTGATTAACAAGTTTTGTAATTGCAATGCGCCATTGACCCCACTATTACTCATCAACAAATGGTGCAACTGCGCTAACTCGCTGTCAAGGTTGACTAATGCCTTGGAGTCTATACTCAAACTTGAGGTATATAGATTAGAACTTAGCGCGTCAATTGGCGCTCTACCAAGCACCTGACCTTTGGCAATCCACAAATTTATTTGCTTGAGCATAGAGACTAGTTGAACAAGCGACATTGGCATCGTTTTGTGACTGGTTAATGACACTAATAACTCGCTTAGCTCAATCACACTTACTGCAGCGAGATCGTCATTTTTACTGCCCCAAGCCTGATACATCCGATTGCATTGATTGATGAGCGCATCAATATGTTCAACACTATTGTCTTCTAGCGCTGATAACGCGGCTAATGGAGAGTGCCCTAACAGCGCGAATTGCGCAGGCGTAATTGCTCTATCACTCTTGCGGGTTAACCAAGCGATAAGCTTATCGATTGGTGGTTGTTGCAGCGTCAGCTTTAAACAACGACTCAAAATAGTGGCCGGGATCTTTGCGATAGCAGATGTTGTTAGCACAAAATAAACGTGCTTTGGTGGCTCTTCAAGAATCTTTAATAACGCGTTGCTCGCAGCTTCTGTCATGCAATCTGCGTCGTGAATAAAAACGACACGGCGTTGGTTAACCAGACCTGTATCCGTAAGTTTATTACTCACGCTACGCACTTGTTCAATACTGATTTGCGTTTTGTTTTCCAAATGCTGCACATGGTAGAAGTCAGCGTGGGTTCCAGCGTTATGAAGCTGGCAATCCTGACATTGACCACAGGCTTTGTTTTCAATGGGTGTTTGGCAATGGATCAACTCTGCTAAACGAGCGACCAACTCCGACTTTCCGAGTGCAGTGGCCGAGCTAATTAATAACGCATGATGAAGCCGTGCCTGTGCGAGATCACTCGCCAGCCCCATATAGGGTTTCACCAACCAAGGGTATAAACTGCGTTGTTTAGCCGTTTGCTCTGTCATGGCAATAACCCACTATTGCGCAGCAATAAATGTAGTTAACGTGGTGGTAATATCAGCCGCCACTTGCTCGATAGATTGTGACGCATCAATCTTAACCACACTCTCGTCATTGGCGGCCGCGTGTAGATAAACAGCACGTGCGCGTTGGAAAAACTCGATAGCGTTTTGTTCGATGCGATCTAACTCCCCTCGCGCCTGTGCGCGTGACAAGCCAAGCGTCGGGTCAATATCTAAATACAGCGTGAGATCAGGTTTAAAATCACCCAACACAGCTTTTTTAATCGGCGCCATAATATCGCTAAGTCCACGACCACCGCCTTGATAGGCTTGCGAAGATAGATCATGACGATCGCCAATAACCCACTGGCCATTTGCTAATGCAGGCTTGATTACGCGTTCAACAAGTTGACTGCGCGCGGCGTACATCAGCAGTAACTCACTTTCAACGGTTAATTCTTCATCTTCTCGTGATTCTTTAACAAGTGCACGCATCGCTTCCGCTAACGGCGTACCGCCGGGTTCGCGGGTTGAAATAAAATTCGACACCCCGTTGTCGCTAAGAACTGTCTTAATGTGATTGATTGCTGTAGATTTTCCTGCCCCTTCAAGGCCTTCAATCACGATAAACTTTGCCATAATTTTCTCTAAAACTTGTTGTTATTGTTGTTTGAGTGTTGCTAGGTAACGCTTTAGCGCCCGGTTGTGATCTTTTAAATTCGTCGAAAACACATGATCGCCCTTGCCAGACGCAACAAAATACAAATAAGGCGTAGACGTTGGATTTAACGTTGCCGCAATTGCTTGACGACTCACCATGGCGATTGGCGTTGGTGGCAAACGTTTAATAACATAGGTGTTATAAACGTTTTTATCACGTAAGTGACTGTATTTAATATCGCCATCATACACATCTGCCATGCCATAAATCACGGTTGGATCTGTCTGTAAACGCATCTTTTTATTCAAACGATTGATAAACACCGACGCAACGTCTCTGCGCTCAGCGGAGAAGCCTGATTCTTTTTCAATTATCGACGCAAGCACCAGTGCTTCTTCCTTGGAGTCTAACGGTAGATCCTTTACGCGTGTTTTCCACAACTCATCAAGCGTAGAATTTAGCACGCTATGTGCTCGTTTGAGTAAATCAATCGCTTTCGTATTTGCCGTAAAATGATAGGTATCTGGATAGAACATCCCTTCGACACGGGCGAAGCGATATTTGTCTTCATCTACTGAAGATGCGGGAAAGCTCGCGATGTAATCATTCATTCGTACTTGTGAATAGTCCACTTGTGGGTGTTTTTGCAACACGCCTAGCCATTCTTTAAACGTAGTGCCTTCAATAAAGGTAATGGCAAATTGCTTTTCAACACCGCTGGCTAATACAGTCAATAACTCACGCGGACTTGCCTGACTTGGGATCTCGTAATGCCCAGCTTTTAATCGCGTTAATTGCGGCTCAAATACGAATAACGCCTTGTAGCGCCATTGTTCTTCGATGATTTGGGAGTTTTGTAGATTTCGTAGTACTTTACTAGCGCTATCGCCACGATTGACGACAAATTGCGTCAATTGTCGCTGCTCGTTAGGCGTATTTGACCAATTCGTTAACCAATGCTTAAAGCCTAAGCCACCAGCGACTAATAAAACGACGCCAAGCAAGGCACCGATAGCCATTAATTTTAGTAGGCGCTTGAACCATGACGGTTTTGCTTTCTTTTCCGCGGAGTTATCCGAAGACGATTGCTGACTCATATCCTGTTTGCTCATACATGGTCCTTATGCGAAATATGCGCGATCAATCGCTTAGTTAGACTACCAATAGCATAGGATTTAGTTTCAATGGCAACGACTGGCACAACATCCATTAAACAGTTTGTTATAAAAATCTCATCAGCATCCGTTAGCGAGCTGAGCTTAAATCTATCTTCCACTACTTCAATCGCCCATGCAGCTAACGCGCTTTTTACTTGCGCGCGCATTAGGCCTTTAACACCAGAAAAGTCGAGATTTGGCGTATAAACTTTGTCACCGTTGCGCCAAAATAAATTTGCCATGTTTGTTTCGATAACACAGGCCTGACAGTCGAGTACGACTGCGTCTGTCCAGCCGTTGTCGTCAATTTGCTGTTTTACTAACACCTGCTCTAAACGATTAAGGTGTTTAATGCCTGCCGTGAGTGGATTTAGTCCAAGTGCAACTGTGCTAACACCGAGTGCAATACCGTCTCGTTGCCACGCTTGGTAACAAGACGGCAATGGTGATGTCGACACCACCACCGTTGGCGAATCGCAACCAACACTTGAATAGCCCCGTTGCCCAACACCGCGGCTAATAACGACTTTAATCACGCCCTGTGCCAACATCTTAGCAACGTCACAAAGCTGATTAAGAAGTGCATCAAAATCTATCTGCGCTATCGCCAATGCGCTAATCCCACGTTGTAAGCGCATTAAATGGTCTGGCAATAAATGACACACCCCATTAGTGACTTTAATGGTTGTAAAAATGCCGTCGCCATAGCTAAAACCGCGATCACTTGCACTAATAACATCAGTGGCGACGCCATTAACCCACATCATTGACATTACTTGTCCTGTCCAATGCGTGATGCGACTGCGCCACTCTGTCCTTTGTACTTAGCATTTTCACGCTTGTTATAAGGATTTTCAGCAGGCGACGATAGTTTTTCAAAATTAAGCGCACCAATTGGCATTCCGGCACGTAGTGCTAAAGGCAATTTACCCGCATTGATAAACTCCAGCACGATATTGCCAGACCAACCAGGGTCAATACGATGCGCAGTCACGTGAACCATTAACCCCAATCTTGCAAGTGATGAACGTCCGTCTAACCAACCAACAATATCCGCTGGTAGTGTTACCGATTCCATGGTCATGGCTAACGCCAGTTCGCCTGGATGCAAAATAAAAGGTTGGTCACCCTCTAAGATGATTTCATCGCTCATTACGCGATCTAACGCGTCCTGAACATCGCTCTTAGGACCACTAATATCAATAAACGGGGCATTATGACCTTCAAAAACACGAAACTTGTTGCCTAGTCTCACATCAACCGTTACACCGTTAATGGTGTCGGGATCTGGACTTGGCTCAATAACAATTTTTTGCTCACTTAAATAACGCTTGATATCGATATCACTTAAGCGCATGCGACTGGCTCCTTGCTGTAAATAATGCTTTTAAATTAGCGATTTAATAAACGGTTAATGTCAGATTTTAACATCTCGATGGCAATGCGGTTCTTACCACCACGAGGCACGATAATATCAGCGTATTGCTTCGATGGCTCGATAAATTGTAGGAACATTGGACGAACAGTCGCCTTGTATTGTTCGAGAACAGATTCCATTGTACGACCGCGTTGTTCAACATCGCGCACCAATCGGCGCATTAAACACACATCTAGCGGTGCATCCATATAAATTGACGCATGGAAGAACTTGCGAAGTTCAGGGTTCGTCAGCAATAAAATACCTTCAAGTACAATAACGCGCTTGTTGCCCATCGCTAGGGTCTCAGGTAAACGGGTGTGGGTTGAATAACAGTATTGCGGTAACTCAACGCTTTCACCGTTTTGTAATTTCTCTAAGTGTTCAATCAACAGATCGTGTTCAAGCGATTGAGGGTGATCGTAATTGGTTTGAACCCGTTCTTCCATGCTTAGGTGATCTTGGTTGCGGTAGTAATAATCTTCGTTGATAACACCAATTTGATTACTACCTACTTCGTCGATTAATTCCTTGACGATAGTTTGTGCCAATAAACTCTTACCAGAGGCTGATGCGCCAACAATGGCGATAAAAATACAGTCTTTCATATCTATTCTCCGACAATGAGTGATGGAATGCTTTGATTCGTTTTATTTAAATTAATAGCGCAGCGCAGTGCAATATTGAGATAGTCTTGCGCCGCTTCTGATTGTGGTTGCGCCACCAACGTTGGTTTGCCCTTATCAATATCATTTCCGATGTCACTGGATAATGGTAAGTGGCCAACCAACTCAACCTGTGAATTTTTTGCTAATGCTTCGCCGCCCGCCGTCCCAAAGACATGGCTGTGATGACCACAGTTATCACAGCGGTGATAACTCATGTTTTCAATGACGCCAATAACAGGGACATTAACCTTGTTGAACATGCTAATGCCCTTTTGCGCGTCTTTAAGCGCTAAGTTTTGCGGCGTTGTCACAACCACTGCGCCCGATGACGGCACATCGCTCGACATGGTTAACTGAATATCCCCTGTACCCGGTGGCATATCGACCACTAGATAATGAAGCGCAGGCCATTGCGTTTCATAAATCAGTTGCGACAGCGCTCGCGATGCCATAGGGCCACGCCACACAGTGGCATCGTTTTCATCCACTAAGTAACCTAGCGACATGGTATAGAGTCCGTAGCGCTCGATCGGTTCAAGCAACTTACCATCATGAGACACCGGCTTTTCTTTTACCGCACCAAGCATAGTTGGTAATGACGGGCCGTAAATATCCGCGTCTAATAAACCGACCTTGGCGCCGCCATGCGCAAGCGCTAACGCAAGATTAGCCGATGTCGTCGATTTACCAACACCGCCCTTACCAGAGGCCACCATAATAATCTGTTTTACTTGCGATATTTTGTCACTGGTATTAATGGTCTTAACAGCCAATTCTAGCGATATTGTGAGTTGTGAAAAATCATGACTAGGCTTAAAGAGCTCAGAAAGAAATTGGGTGAGTTCCTCACGCATATGCAAACAAGGGATTTGAACCCGAATACTTAAATCAAGTGTTCCGCGTTTTAGTTGACCTCGGGTAAGATCCATAACAGATAATAAAGGCGCTTTAGTGTCTAAAAACGTTGCCTTTTGCATCACTGCTTTTAGTTCGCTGACAAGTGTTTTGTCGTTATTTGAAAACAGCCCCATGCCACTGACCTTCTAAACTGACTTAAGCATTAAAAAATTCGGGCTATTGTATCTAAATTTCAATAACTTTTCGACGACATTTTATTGATGAATTCAACGGTTATCTAAGGTATTATTGGCGCCATTTCCACGTCTTAGCACGATGTTGTACAAAGAAACGGCAAGATTATCTTCATTTAGTAATCTAGCTCACAAATTAAGGTTCTTTTACTCATCTGCACGAGCCGTTATTCATTTATAAAAGGCGAAATATCCGTGACTGCAAAACGACAAATTCTAGTGACAAGTGCACTTCCTTACGCAAATGGCCCTATTCATCTAGGCCACATGCTTGAGTATATCCAAACCGACATCTGGGTCCGTTTCCAAAAACTACGTGGCCATGAGTGTCATTACGTGTGTGCAGACGATGCCCACGGCACACCAATTATGCTTAAAGCGCAGCAGTTAGGTATTAGTCCTGAAGAAATGATCGCTAAAACCAATATTGAGCATCAAGCTGACTTTAGCGATTTCGGTGTTGCCTTCGACAACTTCCACTCCACACACAGTGACGAAAACCGTCATTACGCCGAGACGATTTACAACGCGTTAAACGACAACGGTTACATTTCAACAAAGACTATCGAGCAGTTATTCGATCCAGAGAAAGAGATGTTCTTGCCAGATCGTTTCGTTAAAGGCGATTGCCCAACCTGTGGCAGCGAAGATCAAAACGGTGACAACTGTGATAGCTGTGGTGCAACGTACAGCCCAACAGATCTTAAAAACCCACGCTCTGTGGTTTCTGGCGCAACGCCTGTGCTGCGTGAAAGTGAGCATTACTTCTTCGAACTCCCTAAGTTTGAAGCCATGCTTAAAGAGTGGACACGCAGCGGTTCATTGCAAGATGAAATGGCTAACAAACTGGCTGAATGGTTTGAAGATGGCCTACAAAACTGGGATATCAGCCGTGATGCACCATACTTTGGCTTTAATATTCCAGGCACCACCGATAAATACTTCTACGTATGGTTAGATGCCCCTATTGGCTACATCGGTAGTTTCAAGAATCTATGTGACAAAAATCCAAGCATCGATTTTGATGCCTTTTGGAAAAAAGACTCAACGGCTGAGCTATACCACTTCATCGGTAAAGACATTATCTACTTCCACAGCCTATTCTGGCCTGCGATGTTAGAAGGTGCGGGTTTTAGAAAGCCAACGTCTGTTTACGCGCACGGTTTTGTAACGGTAAACGGCGCGAAGATGTCTAAATCGAAAGGTACCTTCATTAAAGCCCGTACCTACTTAGAGCATTTAAACCCTGAGTATTTACGTTATTACTACGGCGCTAAACTAACGAGCCGTATCGATGATTTAGACCTAAATCTTGAAGATTTCGCCCAGCGCGTAAACTCAGACATGATCGGTAAAGTGATTAACATCGCTAGTCGCTGTGCAGGTTTCATCACCAAGAAATTCGACGGTACATTAGCAGCGACAGTATCAGAGCAAGCGTTAATGGACGAGTTCATCGCTGCACAAGATGATATCGCTCAGTGTTTCGAGCAACGTGATTTTGCTAAAGCCGTTCGTCAAATCATGGCGCTAGCCGATAAAGCGAACCAATACATTGCCGATAAAGAACCGTGGCAACTAGTGAAAGACGAAAGCAAGCTAGACGATGTTCAAAACATCTGTAGTGTCGGCATTAACTTATTTAAAGTATTAATCACTTACTTAAAACCTATTGTGCCTGCGCTCGCCGAGCAAGTTGAAGCCTTCTTAAACGTTGAACTGACGTGGGATAGTATTAACACACCGCTAACGGATCACAAGATCAACAAGTTTAAAGCAATGATGCAGCGCGTTGATATGAAACACGTGGAAGCCATGGTTGAAGATTCAAAAGAAAATCTTGAGCCAGCAAAACCAGCGCTAGATCCTAACTCGCCACTAGCGAAAGATCCTATCGCACCAGAAATTAGCTTCGATGATTTTGCTAAAATCGATTTGCGCATCGCTAAGATTGCTAAAGCCGATCATGTGAAAGGCGCAGATAAGTTATTGCGCTTAGAGTTGGATTTAGGCGGCGAATCACGTCAAGTATTCGCAGGCATTAAATCGGCGTATCAGCCAGAAGATATCGAAGGAAAGCTCACGGTGATGGTAGCCAACCTTGCGCCGCGTAAGATGCGCTTTGGTATGTCGGAAGGTATGGTATTAGCAGCAGGTCCAGGCGGCGAAGAGCTGTGGATCTTAAACCCAGATGACGGGGCTCAACCGGGTATGCGTGTTAAGTAACACGACAACGTGATAACTAAAAACGGCGCTTAATGCGCCGTTTTTTTTAAGTCTAATGTTAGATTACTTAGCAAAGACCATTCCTTGGCTTATTTGCTGAATTGATTGGCCCAATTCATCTTTCCCTGAATCACAGTCTGTTTTGTCAATTTGATTAGTAATCGTCGTAAACAAGTAACTACGTTTACCAATAGCGCTTGCAATGAACAACTCACACTGCTGATTGTTACCGGTTAATAAAAAGCTAATACTCTTAACACCATTGGTTGTTAGCTTTTCCGCTCCTAAACGATACGGTTTAAAAGTATGAGTCGGAAACATACGTTCTCGTAACTGCTGTGCAAAAGCCTCTAACAGTGGATAAGCATTCTTAGTGTCGGTATGGACGAAACTAACTGCAAATATCTTTCGATTACTCAGCGTATATTGAATATTGGTTCCGTCGATGTATACATCTTTTAAATGATCAGTGACTCGAAATGAAAGTCCAGCTCTGTCAAATTCACTCGCAACAGCTCCACTAAGCAACGATAGGCAACCAATTAATAGTCCGACAACATACTTTTTTAACTTCATGTTATTCAAAAGAAATATCCTACTTTTACTAAAATCTATTGCAGCATATGCTTAGACAAAAAAAAGAGCAAGCCTAAGCTTGCTCTTTTCTCATGGCGATTAAGTCGTGCGCCTGTTAAGTCTTAAGCTTACCTAATTGACTTTCTTGCGCCTTAACTAGCTCAGCTAAGTTGACACTACTTGCGTAAGCTTCATCGGCAAAACTTGCTAACTCAGCGGCTGATGTTGAGATAACGGTGATATTTTTGTTCACTTCTTCCGTTACCGCACTTTGCTCTTCTGCAGCTGTTGCAATATGGCTTACCTTGCCAGAGACTTCATCAATTTGCTCAACCATTTGATTTAGCGAATCTAGTGCATCGTTAGTCTTAGTTACCGCAACCTGCGCTTGTTCGGTGCCCTTCTCAATAACGGATGAGGCGTTAGTCACTTCAACGTGAAGTGATTCAATAAGCTTACTAATATTATCTGTCGACTCTTGGGTTTTTGATGCAAGTGAGCGAACTTCATCGGCTACTACTGCAAAACCACGACCTTGCTCACCAGCACGTGCTGCTTCAATAGCCGCATTTAACGCTAATAGATTCGTTTGATCAGCAATGGCACGAATAACTTCAACAATAGAGCTAATGTTATCGCTGCTTTGCGATACTTTAGTTACGGCATCGCGTGCTTGTAATGACTCTTGCGACATCGTAGTTACGTACTGCATCGCAGTCGTTAAGTTAGTACGGCTCGCTTTAACGTTTTCACTCATGGCATCGGCTTCGTGCGCGGTGTCTTCAGAGGCGCGGGCAACTTCAAGCGCGGTAGAGCTCATTTCGTTCATGGCAGTTACTACGTTTTCAATCTCGATGTATTGACCGTTAACACTGTCGCGAATACTTTGCGAGATACGCGCCGTTTCTTCACTTTCTTTTTGAGATTTTTGCGTTAATTCTTTGAGCTCATCAATTAAATCTTTTAGCTTACCTAAAAAGCGATTAAACCACCCAGCAAGACCAATTAACTCGGCGTGAGACTCGACGCTCATGCTCTTAGTTAAATCGCCCTCTTCACTGGCTAGATTTTCCATGCGATCTTTAAACATGTTAATCGGCGATACGATACTCTGGGTTAAGAACCAGATAGCAACAATCGCGATAGCAGCCGTTAATAACCCGATAACGATTTGTAATTGGTTAAGTGATTGTGCATTGTCATTAAGCGTGTTTTCCAACGCAAAAATACTTGCGAAGGCATCTTTCTTATCCACTTCGATAATAATCGACCAAGTACTGTTAGAAACGGGAATATTAATGGCTCTAGCAACGCTGATTGCGTCATCGGTTTCAATAAAGCCACTGCCTTGATGTAAACGACCTAATTGCTCTGCACGGTCGCGACCAACCGCTTCGTAAAACGGACGTGCCATCTTGCGATAATGACTTGAGGCAACAATAAAACCTTTTTCACTTAGTAGCGTTACCTTGGCATTACCGTTGTAAAGCTGCTTTGATAACTCTTCAATAAAACGTTGGAAAATAGGTAAGTTAAGATCTGCACCAACCAATCCTTTGAATTGACCATCTTTCATCACAGGTACTGTTAATGAAGTCATTAACTCTTGATTACCCGGCGAAATCTCATAGAGATATGGTTCCATTAGACAAGGTTTGCGGTTTTCTTTCGCACACAAAAACCATTCCGCATTGCGAATACCGAACTCATTTAACGTCGTGTCGTACTTATCGTTGGCATCGGTGATTTCGCTTTGAATAATGCTGCCGCTGTTTTCACGCACGAAATAGACTTCAAAAGAACCAGCGCCTTTAACACTATGATTGTTGCCACTTAGGTGCTCGCTATCAAAGGCATCGAAACCATTGGCTTCGAACTGAGCGTAAAATGATGAGATTTGTTTGTTGTGAGTTAGCGTATCCTTAACCGCTTTGCGCGCTAATTCACGATTTAACGCATCAGGCCCAGTATCTTGTAACATAGCCACAAAAGAATATGGCACGCGGTAGGCTTCGTTGATAAAAGCGGCAATACGCTCGCCATATTGGCCTGCTTGTGACGATAACTTAACCTGAATTTCCTTATTCAATGCAGCTTTCACTTCCTTAGTGACTGTTTGATTACTGTTATCTTGCGCGATCCAAACACTGATCGACAACAAGGATACTGTAAAAATAAATAGGCTAATGGACATCCACAATAGCTTGGCGCTGATTGAATATCTTCTCATATAGTTCCTCAAAAGTTATCGCATTAACAAAGGGTTAACATAATATTGCAGTATTTATAAGTATAAACGATGCTGATAATTCGAGCAGATAAAGTGATAAAAATTTGTGCGCTATGGCAAAGAAATTTGGGTTAGGAAACTAAAAGTCTAATTTAGCTCACTTTTTTGATTTTTTATCTATTATCCCATTGCTATCTTACAACTAAATGGTTAGATAAGCGATTAGGGCTTTAAATAAATGGTGTTGGATGCCACATCAATTATAGCTTGATGCTTAGACAAGATATCTTGACCGATGACGCCCTCAATGGGTTGCTTGCTATAGCCATTTAATGCTTTAACTACATGGCTTAAATTCATACCAAAGATAAATGGATGCTTTATATCTAATTGCTTTATTTTTAAAGACTCAACAGAATATGTTTGGGCGTCAACACTACCGCCAACGCCAGTTGCATTTGAGTAATCAACTTTTGCGGTGGGAAATAATCGAAATTTTGGAATAGCGTCGCGATGGACTACAGTAACGCTAGCACCGCTATCGAGCACAAAATAAGCTTTACGGCCATTAATAGTGACATCAATCACCGCATGTTTAGTTGCCAATTGTTGATAGCAGAGCTTGTTGTAACCTTTGGTTTTCAAAAATCGATCAAGGTCACTTTGCGATTTGTGACAGGTTGCGACAGCATTCATCGACACAAGTGCTAAACTCAAACCTAAAATTCTCAACCTCATCGCAAACTCCTAGCTGTTAACTCAATACGCAAGTATGCCCTTCGACCCAATATTGATGGCTAAAAGAGTCACCGACTTTTTTAGACTGTCCACTTAGCACGCCTTCAACCAATGCCATAGTTGGGGCGTTATCTTGACTAAGTTGATTAGCGATATACTTAGCAGTTGCCCCTTTAAGCTTCACTTCAGTGTGAATGGTTTTGTCATCGATATTTGATACATCGAGTTCCAATGTCAGCAAATCGACACCGTTTATCGTCTGTACGAGCTCAGAGCGTTTTACTACGGTGCCCACCAGATGAGCCTGATTCCAATTGATGGCCGTCGATTTTGGCATCAATTTAACTTGCTGTGCCTGCAACGTATCTTTACTTTGCGCTGATTGACTTTGTAATTGCCTAATTTGCGCTCTAACGTAAATCCCTTGCCCTGCCTGCGCGTTTGCCACCGCGTCTTCAGCATCTTGTCCTAACAGCGTCACACTGAAATAGTTACTGTGCTCTTGCCATGTGCCCTGACTATCGCGCCACTTGCGTTTGGTGATAACTTCAAGCGGTAGCATGGCAGTACCATCAGCAAAGTAACGAATTTGATTGTGCTTACTGACAATGTTGCCAAGTAGTACGATGTGATTGTCGTGTAGATTCACTCGACGCTCCAGTGATGAAAATTAGGTCAATTATAATATAAAAATCAGTTTCTTAGAAAATAAAATTGTTAACAGGAGCAAAACCGCCTATCCTTATGGCGCAAACAATTTAACCCATAGGAAATCAAATGACCAAAAATGGAATTATCGGCCTTTCAGCAGGAGCTATTATTGTTCTTGGCGGTCTTACCCTTTACACGAATTCAGCTTTTTCGAGCCAAATTTCTCAAGCGATCGAAAATAATGAACATCCACAGTTTAAGTTGTCAGTTGAATCACAGGAAAGTGGTCTATTTGGCGGCTCAGCACAGTACAAACTGGTATTAAACCGCGATGCATTAGCTCAAGCAGGCGCTCCAAACCAGGACGACGTTGAGTTCTACTTCAATCATGAGTACGCCAGTTATCCTCTTCTGGTCGATAGTCAATTCACTATTGATTTTACCAAAGGCGCGCCAAAAGAATTGATGGAGCTTTTTACTGTTGATTCAATCGATCACATCGCGACGTTAAGTACTAACCTTTTGAGCCAATCAAACTCTCTCAACGTCACATTCCAACCAGCGACATTAGAAGACAAATCAGGCAGTGTCGTGAAAACCGGTAAAATGACCAGTAATATTGACGGTAATCTTGAATTTAGTGAAGGTACTTACAACTTCGATTTTTCAGAAATAACTGGAGAGCTGACTAGCGGCGGCAATATGTTAATGACTGCCTTTACTGGCAATGGTGATTTTGCCTCTGAACAGGGGTTCGTATACACCAAGCAATCGACAACGTCATTAAAGGAACTTAGTTTTAAAAACGAAGCCGTTTTAGAACAATGGGCGCTAAAAAATCTTACTTTCCTCACGTCCACCACGCCATTTGACGGTGATGTTGTATCTGGCGATAGCAAAGTGTCGTTTGATTCGGTAATTGTTAAAAATGCAATGGCTGACTACACAATTACCGACACTGTGTTAGATATCGCTATTAAAGACATTGATAAGAACGGCGTCATCGCTGTGAACGAAGCTTCTCGTTCGGGTGCAGAAATCCATGAATTAATTGCGGCAACTAAGGACATTCTAGCGCGTGGGTTTAAAGGCGACATAAAGAGCCTAACAACTACCGTGAATGGCGTAAAAGTTGATTCTAAAGGTGCCTTTGACGTTCCAGCATATGCTGGCGAAATGAATCAACAAATGATCATGATGCATATGATGCACAAATTCAGCCTCGACTACAACGCGAACCTATCAAACAACTACGCGAGTGTATTTCCACAATACGCGCCAATGATTGATGGTATGGCGGCGCAAGGTTTTGCAACAAAAGATGACGAAGGCAATGTGAGCACTGTCATCAAGATCAAAGATATGGCAATCACCGCAAACGATAAACGCATTCGCTAATCGGTTTTGCTATCGCAAACATAAAGGGCGCTCATCGAGCGCCCTTTTCTTTTGTCTGGCAAATTGTATTTTCTTTAATTTACGGTCCAGCCAATAGTTTCTCCGGCTTTTAGCGGCACAACAATGTCATTGCCTAAAGGTAAAGTGTCTGGCACTGTCCACGCTTGCTTAGTCAACGTAATAGTATCAGTGTTGCGCGGTAAACCGTAAAAATCAGGGCCATGGTGTGACGCAAAACCTTCTAATTTGTCTAACGCGTTTTCTTTTTCAAACACTTCTGCGTATAACTCAATGGCAGCGAATGCCGTGTATGCGCCAGCACAGCCACAAGCCGCTTCTTTGTTGTCTTTAATATGTGGCGCAGAATCGGTGCCTAAGAAAAACTTTGGACTGCCACTAATCGCAGCCTCGATAAGCGCTTGCTGATGGGTATTGCGTTTTAGAATTGGCAAGCAGTAGTAATGTGGCTTAATACCGCCAACCAACATGTGATTACGGTTATACAACAAGTGATGTGCAGTAATAGTCGCACCAACATTGGCTTGCGCTTCCATCACAAAGTCAACTGCCTGTTTAGTGGTGATGTGCTCCATCACTATTTTAAGTGATGGGAAGTCTGCCACAACATTTTTTAGGATCTTGCTAATGAATACGGCTTCGCGATCAAAGATATCAATCTCGTTATCTGTAACTTCACCGTGAACCAGCAATGGCATGCCCAAGTCGCTCATCATTGCTAATACTGGATAAATGTTCTTAACGTCTGTCACACCAGAAGAAGAGTTGGTAGTAGCACCTGCTGGGTATAATTTAGCGGCATATACTTTGCCACTTTCAAAAGCTTTCTTTATTTCTTCTGCACTAATGTTGTCGGTTAAGTACATAACCATTAGAGGGTCGAACTGACTAGTCGCAGGACGATTAGCCAAAATGCGCTCACGGTATGACAACGCTTGTACCGCTGTAGTTACTGGCGGTACAAGGTTTGGCATAATAATGGCGCGCCCCATATATTTAGCGCTGTCTGGCACTGTCGTTGCCAGAGCTTCTTCATCGCGTAAGTGTAAATGCCAATCATCTGGGCGGGTGATGGTAATTGTCGTCATAAAGAAGCTCACTTTTAGTAGTTATAAAATTGGCGCATAGTTTAGTGACTCCCCTTACCTGTGTAAAGTCGACATTAAATAAACAATCAATCGCCAATGACAAACTAACACGCGCACTAGCAAGTAATTTAGTTTACAATTGCTGCCATTAAAGACCAAACTGGTCCCTGTATTAGAATGAAGGATTCCCATGGCGAACACACAAGCATTAGATAGCGACTTACTTATCGGCTTTGCGCTGGATTTATTTGAAGAGCACGCTGCTGACAACCTCGATGAGCCAGATCTAAATTACTATATCGATGAATGTGAAACCTCAGCGGCAGTCGAATTGGTGAGTGCTTTTAATGACTGGCAAGAAGTGTCAGGTTTAAGCCAAGATGAGCTGGATAGCGACTATATTGAAGTGCGCATCGGCTTAATGGAAGATGATGAATTTGATTTAGTCTATGCACGCGTACTATTGAAAGCCAATCAAAAGGACGTTAATGAGTTTAGTCATATCAAATGGAAGCGTTAATTGACGTATTAAAGCTCACGCAATAAAAAAAGCCGACGATAAAACGTCGGCTTTTTCGTATCTTTTTTTCGAGCGATTATGCAGGCAGAATTGCATTGTGATAAACAGACTGAACGTCATCACAATCATCAAGCATCGTTTGGAACTTCTCAAAATCCGCTAAATCATCTGCGCCAATTTCTGTTTCAGTCTGTGCAACGAAAGTAATTTCTTCTACTTCAAATTCTAATGAAGAGTCCATATCGCTTAGCGCATTTTTTACTTTAAAGAATTCAGTGTGAGGTGCAAAAACTGTAATCTTGCCATCTTCGTTCTCGATGTCTGTCACATCAACGTCTGCTTCTAATAGCGCTTCGTATGCCGCATCTTCGTCATCGCCTTCGTAACGGAAAATCGCTAGGTGATCAAACATGTGAGCAACGGTACCTGTGCTACCGATTTTCGCATTTGATTTTACGAAACAGTTACGTACTTCAGTGTAGGTACGTTTGTTATTATCTGTTAAACAATCAACGATAACCATACAACCGCCAGGACCAAAACCTTCGTAACGGGCATGTTCATAGTTTTCGCCACCAGCACCGGTTGCTTTTTCGATAGCTCGGTCGATTACGTGCGTAGGAACTTGATCCTTCTTCGCCTTATCGATAAGACGCTTTAATGAAATATTAGAGTCTGGATCTGCGCCGCCGTTTTTCGCTGCAACGTAAATCTCTTTACCATAACGCGAATAAACGCGAACTTTTGCACCTTGGGTTTTGGCCATAGATGCTTTTCTGTTTTCAAAACTGCGACCCATTTTTGTTCTCTTTATTTATTCCAAAAAAATATGCTCCGATTCTAACAGACAATCGGAGCAAGATGCTAGCAACGACATTACAGCCGTTGCTTTAATAAACAACTATTTGCTGTTAGGTAATTTTACGTCGTTGGCTGATGCGGCGTAAACTTAATAGAGATATCAACGCAAGTAGATAGCCCCCTAACGAACCACCTGAAGATTCACTTGACGAAGTACTCGAGCTAGAAGCTGGTGATACAACGATCTGTTTCGTTGTTTTGTCCGTCGTACCACTCGCATCAGTCGCTGTAAGTTCCACTGTATAGGTACCCGCATTTGCGTACACATGATTCGGCGTAGTGGCGTTCGATGTTTGTCCATCACCAAAATTCCAACTAACGGTGGTATCGCCATAAGCACCACTGAGTTGACTTGTAAATGTAACCACCTGATTAGCTGCGGTATGAGTAAACTGCACAGATAAAGCGCTTTTTATGGCGACATTGAAGGTTTTAGTTACCGATTGGTCAATCGCATCCGTCACAGTCACCTCAACCTGATAACTGCCAATTTCTGTGTACTTGTGTTTAGCGTTGGCTAATGCAGATGTATTGCCATCGCCAAAATCCCACGCATAGACTAACGGTGGCACGCCGCCAACCGCGTCGCTAGTGAAAGTAACATCAAAAATTTCCGTTGTATCCACGCTATAATTAGCCTCCATAGTAAGCTCAGCACCAATGGTCACAGTCTTTTTGGTCGAGAATTGTGCACCCGAGGTATCTTCAATTGTCAGTGATACTTCGTATTGCCCCCCTGCTTCATAAGTATGGCTAGGGTTCAATTCATTTGAGGTATTTCCATCGCCAAATGCCCACATTGTTTTACTCACCGAATAACTAGAGGTGGTGTTATGGTTAAAGTTAACGGTTAAGCCTTCTCGGTTAGCCGTAATTTCTGATGTCAATTCAATCGGCGTTCTACTCAGATTAATGGTCGCGTTTTTGCTCTGGGGATCTTGCTGCGTAACAGCAAACTCGATACCCCATTGCGGTAGTTTTACGCCATTTTGTGGCTGTGCAGGCGCAGAGTAATCGTCGCTGTCTTTAAACTCCTTGTATGCTGAAAGGTGACTATCACCAGAAAGCGCGCTCTGAGGAAACAGGCTAAATGCCGCATCGCGAATTTGACGCTGAGTGGCACCGAAACTAAGACGATTTTGATCGGCATCGACAACGCCAATGAAGCCCTCCCCTGGATGCTCGCTTGAATTGTTGTCAGAAAATGCATCATTGCGGAACCACAGCAATACACCAGGATCGTAGTTTTCCTCAGCCAATCCTTTATCAAGTTTTTCCGCGGAACGCACTTGTACATAGTAGTACGCTGGCGCAGCATCCTTAAACTCCGTGATGCGTTTGAAGGCTTTAAAACCGTCTTGGCTATGTGCAGTAAAGCCTTGCTCAAAGTCGTTAATGGTTACGCTATTATTAGGCGTAATTACACGCACATCATCAACCGCTATCCCGAAGCCACCAACGGCTGGATCAGTAACATATTCAATAGTAAATGTAACACTTTGCCCAGCCCAATTTCCGATATCGAACACTAATTCAGTCCATGGCGCGTCATTTAACTTCCCTGTCAATAGGTGTGACTTGTTCGGAATGTTTGCCGCTGTTTCGACGGTATTATCGTTAGATAGCGCAGTTCCATTAATTAAAAATCGTGCATAATCGTAACCTTCTTCGATATCCCAACGAGCCCATAAAGCAATCTGTGCTGCGCTATTACTAGGGACGTCAATTGCAAACTCTTGGATAAAGTGAGATTGATTTTCGTGCTCAGCCAACAGTTGATATTCCCCTTGTTTCGGCGCGCCAAACAGCTCTTTACGAGCAGGTAACTCAATACGAGTCTGATTATAAGATGCATTGTGATCACTGGCCTGAGTCAGCATTACATCAATCCCAGCATTGGTTAGATCATCGGCTTGCAATTCCTGCTGGTTAATCCAGTTACCGCCGAATTTTTGTTGCAAAATATCACGGGCGTATGGACTAAAAGACGTTGGCTCTGTCCCTCTTAGCTCACCTAACCAACTGCCACCTGACATAATTGACCAATACCCAACTGGTGAACCAATTAGTGTTGACTTCAAATCATATTCGTCATCTAGCCCTAAATCATGACCAAATTCATGGGCAATAACACCGGACCCCGAATCGATAGGCACTATGGTGTAATTTTTAACTTTTACGTTGCTGCCGGCGATTGTTGCCAATGAATCAGGCACTGAAAAACGATGCGACCAAATGGCATTAGTACCAAGCACACCACCGCCGGCTTCTTCGCCAACACTTGAATGAACAATTAACACGTGGTCGATATAACCGTCTGACTCATTGGTATTCCCATCGTTGTCCAGATCTTGAGGGTCTTTTAAATCATAATCAGATAAATTCACGTCACCGCTAGCAACCGCCGCTTCTATCGCTTCTACTACTAAACGCTCAGCGTTTTGATCATTGCCAGCATCGCCATTACCACCGTAAAAAGACGCAGAGTTTTTCGCGCGGTACCAACCAAATGCTTGGCCATTAAAATTAAATGTATTACCTGATTCTAGTGAATAATACTGCTTCACCGACATCAAATTCTGACTGTCAGGCCCCGCAAAGCCATCGCTTGAAAATAAAAGATCGCGATAGTGGGCCAAAGAATAGTCACTATAAAATAGATCTGTATCGTTACTCGACAGCCCATTGCTTTGATAAGTTAAGTTAGGAAAATCGATTAATACGGCGAGTACGTTCACATCGGTAGTCTTTTGACTATTATCCGCCAATACATACTGCTGAAAAGCTTTTGAGCTGACTTTTGTAACCGGATAATTCTTTTGCATTTTCACCGAACGTTTGTCGGTATTGCGATAACGGCTAATAAAGGCGCTAACCTTTTCAGAGATTTGCTTTTGATTGTCGTCGGCACCTATTTCTCCGCGTTTTTTAAGCCAATATTCAATTTTGGCTCTATCGATCAAGGCTTCATCGACAACAGAGTGTTTTTTCATTGCCCCGTAACTAAGCATAGGCAGCATGGCCAAACTAACAGCCAATGATTGTACTATTTTTTGCATGATTTTCTCCCCTGCTGTTTACGCTGCAGATACGCGTCGAGCTGGACTCTTTGTGACTCGTAAGAAGCCTTGCCATCAATCTCGCCGGCATTGATAAGCATTTTTAATAGTTTGTCATAATCCTTAATGGGCGGAGACAGATAACAAGGTCCTGTTGTTGATGGTTTTGATTTGTCATCGTTTAACACACTAGATTCTTGGACCTTGTTAGTTTGCTTTGAATCACTAACTGTCTGAGTAGATTGTTGATGTGATGACACACATGCAGTATTGAGAATTGAAGCTAATATTAGAACCGAATATTTTTTCATTATTACCATTTCTTAAATCAGGCGTTTGCATTAATACTATAGTTGTTTCTTGTTCTTTTACAGAAATAACCCTTAACAAATTAACGATTTATTTACACAAACAGATTGTATACAATGTACAACTACTATTAACACCGACGAGGTAAGCAATGTCTAACGGTATCGGCGGCGCCACACAACAACAAGCGCTAGCAAAATTGTCTAATATGACCACCAATATCACTGCTCCAACACAAGATGAATATAACCAACGTATCAGTCGTGCTTGCGAGCTAATGCAAGCGCAAAACATCGACGCCATCTATCTAAATGCAGGAACAAACCTAACGTATTTCACCGGTACCGCCTGGTATGCCTCAGAACGCATGGTCGGCGCATTGCTTACGCAAAAAGGTGATTTGACTTACATCGCGCCGTGGTTTGAGGAAAGTACGCTTGAAGAGTTTATGGTTGTTAAAGCTCCTGTAGCAACATGGCACGAACACGAATCACCATACTTACTAATGACCTCTTTAATGACCAATAATTCAATCGAACAGTTAGCAATTGATGAATCGACGTCGTTTTTTATCGTCGACGGCATTAAACAAGCAGCAGTAGCGCAAGGCATTGCGGTAAACTTCATCAATAGTAAAAGTATTACTGCCGGCTGTAGAATGCAAAAATCGGCAAGCGAATTAGCGTTAATGCAACGCGCTAAAGACATGACAATGGAAGTACATAAAGCAGCTGCAAGCATCCTGCACGAGGGTATTACGACTACAGAAGTGACAGATTTTATCAACCGCGCGCATCAAGCAGCTGGCGCTAAAGGATCTTCTTTCTGTATCGTGCTATTCGGTGAGGCGACGGCTTACCCTCATGGTGTTAAAGATCCACAGGTTCTTAAACAAGGCGATATGGTGTTAATAGACACTGGATGTTTAGTTCACGGCTACAATTCTGACATCACCCGTAGTTATGTATTTGGCGAAGCAACCGAAAAACAGCGTGCAGTTTGGCAGCACGAAAAAGACGCGCAATTAGCTGGATTCAACGCAGCAAAACTTGGCCAAGCATGTGAAACCGTCGACATCGCTGCACGCGGTTACTTAGAAAGCCAAGGTTATGGACCAGAATACAATGTCCCTGGCCTTCCTCATCGCACTGGACACGGCTGTGGTTTAGATATCCACGAATGGCCATATCTAGTGCGTGGTGATAAGACGCCACTTGCACCAGGCATGTGTTTCTCAAATGAACCAATGATTTGTATCTATGGTGAATTTGGCGTTCGCCTTGAAGATCATTTCTACATGACAGATTCAGGTCCGAAATGGTTTACCGAGCCAGCCTATTCAATTGATGATCCTTTCGGATTTAACGCTTAGTTATTGAAATCGGGGCCAAAGGGCCCCTTTTTATTACCCAAAGTTTCTACATCTTGCGGTACAATGCAATCTAATCTAATGAAGAACGGAAGACATTGATGAGCAATCCTGTAGCGCTAGTGACTGGCGGCGCAAAACGCCTTGGCGCAAATACCGCAAAGCACCTCCACGCCAAAGGCTATAACCTAGTTATTCATTACAATAAATCGGCGGATTGCGCCAACCAGCTTGTTGCGCAGCTGAACAACGAACGGTCAAACAGTGCCAAAGCAGTAAGTGCAGATCTTAGCAATATCGATAACATTGGTGAGTTAGCTAACGAAGTAATGTCGACTTTTGGTCAGCTAGATGTACTGATTAACAATGCATCAAGTTTCTATCCAACGCCACTGGATTCTTTGACGCTTACACAGTATCAAGATCTGGTTGCCACCAACATGACGGCACCACTATTTTTAACAAAAGCATGTGCTGCGATGCTCAAGGTAAGTAATGGTGTAGTTATTAATATGTGCGATATTCACGCCAAGCGTCCCTTGGAATTTCACTCGGCCTATTGTATGGCGAAAGCAGGACAACAAATGATGACGTACGCCCTTGCTAATGAACTGGCGCCAGAGATAAGAGTGAATGGTGTGGCCCCCGGCGCAATAGAATGGCCAAGTAGTGGCATTAATGGCGATGCTGTGCAAGAGGTGCTAAAATCAATTCCGTTACAGAAAAAAGGACACATGAATGATATCGCGCAAGCGATTGAATATTTAATCTCAGCGCCTTACGTAACTGGACAAATTCTTACCATTGACGGTGGGCGCCAACAACTAGCATCAAAAGGTGCTTAATGAGGTATCCTTATGTCTATCAATGGTCTTACTGAAAAAACCATCACCTGTCCCCATTGCGGTCATCACACCCACGTAGAAATAGATCCTAGTAATGGCGATCAAAACTACTACGATGAATGCACAAATTGTTGTCAGGAATTGCACCTGACAACGCATATCGATGAAGCCAATAACACGCTAGAAATTACGATTGACGCCGATGATGAGCAGTTTTACTAATCTAAGCTAATTCACAATACAAGGCTCAATTACGGATTACTGCTGAAACTTCTGTGCCATTACACGCTCAACGGTATCAACAATCGCCTGTGTTTGGCTGTCTATTTCAATGTTATAGACACTACCAAGCAACTTGCTGTCTAACGTGGTTAATGATCTCGTCTCAGGGATCAAATAAACTTCAAACCAATTCTTACCCACTTCGCCAATAGTTAAACTCGCACCATCAATCGCTGCAAACCCTTTAGGCAGAATATATTTCATCCATTTTTCATCGCAGCTAAAGCGCAGTCTCGAATTGGTGTCAGTTGCTTCACGCTCGATGAGCGTTGCCCCCATTGCAACATGTCCTGAAAGAATATGACCGCCAACCTCGTCGCCATAGCGCATCGCTCGCTCGATGTTGAGTACGTCGCCAACCTGACATTGTGAAAGGTTTGTCACCTTAAGTGTTTCATCCATCACATCGAAATAGACGATATCGGAAGTTTGACCTGCGACGGTTAAACAAACACCATTATGTGCTACGCTAGCGCCATGCTGAAGGTTTTCCAACAATGCACCACTAAATTTCATGCCGAAACGCCATAAATTATCTTGCTTTTCGAGAGAGGCAATAGGCGCCATCGCCTGAATAATACCTGTAAACATCGATTACTCACTTTAGATTTGAATTTAGGTGTTAATTTACACCAACCAATTTATTTGTCACAAAGAAATTAGTGTGGGCATTAACACTGTACAATCCCTGCTCAATCACACACTTAAATCTAAAAATGGCTTGCCAATAAATTTTGGCAGCTATATGATAGCGCTCGTTAACAAGGTAATTGTTATGAAATGCGCGATTAGCTCAGTTGGTAGAGCGCTAGCTCGACATGCTAGATGTCACAAGTTCAAGTCTTGTATCGCGCACCACTTCATAACCGATTGAATGTATTACCCATACCGTTAATGCGCGATTAGCTCAGTTGGTAGAGCGCTAGCTCGACATGCTAGATGTCACAAGTTCAAGTCTTGTATCGCGCACCACTTTCCTCATTAAATTTCTAAATAGTTCAAATAGATAAATCAGTTAATCGCGATGCGAATCAAGAGACCGTTTTGCGCAGCAGCTCGCCGAATTCGCTGTGTTGGAAGGCGCTAGCTCGACATGCTAGATGTCACAAGTTCAAGTCTTGTATCGCGCACCACTTTCCTATAAAAATTATAAATAGTTCAAATAGATAAATCAGTTAATCGCGATGCGAATCAAGAGACCGTTTTGCGTAGCAGAACGCAGCTCGCCGAATTCGCTGTGTTGGAAGGCGCTAGCTCGACATGCTAAACGTCACATCCCTGTGACTATTAACATTATTTAATGGCAACACGCCCGTTAAATGAATGACTCAAGGTGGTGCCGTCAACATATTCCAACTCACTACCGACAGGGACGCCGTGGGCTATGCGGCTCGCTTGAATATCATAATCGTTACAAATATCCGCGATATAGTGAGCCGTCGCCTCACCTTCAACCGTAGGGTTTGTGGCCAAGATAACTTCGCTAAATTCACCTGACTCGATCAATTTCTCAAACCTATCTAAACCAATATCATCTGGACCAATACCGTCTAATGGAGATAAATGCCCCATCAATACAAAATAGCGTCCGTAGTAATAGCCTGTCTGCTCAAATGCAATAACATCAGCGGGCGTCTCCACAACGCAAAGCTGCTTACTCTCTAACCGTTTGGGGTTACTACACAAATGACATACATCTTGCTCTGTTAGCGTACGGCACACACTGCAATGCTTGACGTGGCTCATCGCATTATCTAGAGCCTTAGCCAAATTAAGGCCTCCTTCACGATTGCGCTCAAGTAATTGAAACGCCATACGCTGCGCAGACTTAGGACCAACACCTGGTAGGCAGGTTAAGCCGTCAATAAGATCAGTAATGTAAGGGCTAAACTTCATAGTAGTTCTTGTTGTAATTGATAGTGGGAATTTGAGCGCAAAAAAAAGCGCTTTGCAGCGCTTTTTATTAGACAGTGTCTTAGAATGGCATTTTCATGCCTGGTGGTAATTGCATACCGCCAGTTACTGCTGCCATTTTCTCTTTGTTAGTCTCTTCAACACGACGTGCTGCATCATTGATTGCCGCAGCGATCAAATCTTCTAGCATCTCTTTGTCGTCTTCCATTAGATCAGGATCGATTTCAACACGACGAACATTGTGATTACCGGTCATCGTAATTTTAACTAAACCAGCACCTGACTCACCAGTCACTTCCATATTAGCAATCTCTTGCTGAGCTTTTGCCATATCGTCTTGCATTTTCTGGGCTTGCTTCATTAAGTTGCCCATACCGCCTTTACCAAACATAATGTCTCTCTTTGTTGATTGAGTGCGAAAATATACACCGCACATTTTTATATTATTTTACTCGCTCTGCTGCGAGGCACAAGTGAAATATAAGGTCACTTGCGTGAAATTCAAGGGTTAAGTAACCTAAACTCGGGCTAACAAATGCCTTTCTGAAAGCCCTTTCCACCGCTAACTACGTTAAATCTACTTGCAATAGGCGAAGCTATTGACGCGCAGATTTTCCTTGTTATCGAAGAAAATGACTAATCAGAAAGTGTATGTGGCAATTTATTGATAATACGCATCTAATATCATCTCTTAACCCAAATTCAGGTTAGCTAATCGCTTTTAACGTGCGATATTTGATACTCTCATCTACTAAATTAGCGTCGAACTGAGAAATAAAATTCAGTACACCTTCGTCTGCTTTTATGCAATCTGCCGCTAATGATAAACGATGCTGATGTAAATCTTGCGCGATTTCAAACGGCGTCTTAACCTCATTGTCGCCAATCTCTACTTCAAGCTCAATAGGTGCATCATGCAGCGCAGTGAGCTTTTTCGACAAGGCATCTAATGCAGTTTCTGCGTTGAGATGGCGATGTTCATTAGCCAATAATAAATGGACTGTATTGCCTGTTCGCTCATAGACAGAATGGATTGCGAGCTGTCGCAATCGCCCGCCCAAAGCCATTTCTTCAATCATTAAGGTCCAAGGATCATCTGAATTAGGCGCTAACAAAAGTGCGGGATCTTCAACCAAAGCAACAGGTGTATCTTCCACAGGCGCATTATCATTTGGGATAGCACTCGTCTTAGCGACTAAGTTTTCAGGGCTTACCACTGGTAACGAATCTACGGTTTGCTCAATTACGTCGCTTGTTTGTTGTGGTAAGTGACCGCCGAATTTTTGCGTTAGATCATCACTTACCGCTTGGGGCTTTTTTCCGCTATCCCCCTCGCTACTCTCACGTTTCGATTTCAGCTTATTTTTAGCTTGTAAAAACGCATTGATATCCCCGGCATTGAATTTGGTATTCAACGCGGCTTGATTGTCATTTGAAGAACCTAAATTACTGCTAGATAACTTGTTTGAAGAAGCTGTTTCGTTATGCTCTGGTAGCGCCTGATTAATATCAACTGGCTCGTAGTATTCGTGCTCATCATGAGCCATTGCCATTGACATGTTTAGCATTTCTTCGTCGCTAAAATCATTTGCAGATTGCGCTGCATTACCCATTGGGTCTGAAGCCATTGTGTCAGTACCAGATTGAGGTGAAGGAACTGGCGCTGACGATACAATTTTTGAAACAGCAGGTTCTTCAGAGTCACTCACTGATTGGTCAGGTGCAGTGTTTTGTGTTGGTGCAATAGCAACGCTTTGCGCTGACGTATCCTGTTGTATTGGTTCCGCTGAGACGAGTTTAGGCTCTGGTGACGGAGTTGGTGTCATTTCACCTTGTTGCGGCGCAATAGAAGATGAGTGCTCTTGAACAGTCGAAGGCGATTGCTCGTTAAGCTCTCCTTGTTTTTCAGCTTGTGACTCATTAGTTTCCGCCTGCTCAACGGTCGCTACGGGCTCAGTTTTTTTTTCACCGTGTAGCGCCGCTTTAACAGCAGCTAAACCGACAGGACCGGCTGACGAACGCTGGACTTGAGCCTGAGCCATAATCGACGCTTGTTCTTGTGCAAGCATATTTGCATGCGTCTGATCTTCGTCTTCAGCTTTATGATTTGTGGTCGGCTCAGCGTTTTCAACATCGCTTTGCACGTTAATTGTTTTGGGCTTAAATGCCAATAAACGCAGCAATACCATTTCAAAACCACTGTGTGGATCGTTTGCAAATGGTAACTCTTTGCGCCCTTGCAATAGCAAGCTATAAAACAATTGCAGCAATTCTGCGTCGTATTGAGCAAGTGCGATCACACCACGCGGCTGATTGGCAAGCCTTGCTGAGTTCTTTACTACTTGTGCCATCGATGCGAAATGAACGCTGTCAATCATCTGCCCTAATAACGCATCAAAGTCAGGGCTAAGCTGTGCTACTTGTTCGCAATAGGCAAACAGAGCTGCTGCATCTCCATTTAGCGCAAGCGTTAAAAGCTGTGCGCTATGATCAACATCGATAGTCCCTAACATCTGACCGACGACATCTTGACTTAACGCGCCGCTTCCATGGGAAATAGCTTGATCGGTTAAGCTTAACGCGTCACGCATACTGCCCTTTGCACTTTGACTCAATAAGCCTAGGGCGCCTTCGTCAAAATTAATGTTTTCGGCAGTTAATATGTTGGCTAGTTGGGTAGAAATCTGACGGGGACTTAATGCCTTGAGATTAAATTGCAAACAGCGAGATAAAATCGTCACTGGCAGTTTCTGAGTCTCAGTTGTCGCAAATAAGAACTTTACGTGCTCAGGCGGCTCTTCTAGGGTTTTTAAAAGTGCATTGAAACTGCTGCGCGATAGCATGTGCACTTCGTCAATAAGATAAATCTTATAACGAGCGCGAGTTGGCTTATATTGAACGTTATCGAGAATTTCGCGGGTATCTTCTACCTTGGTGCGAGAGGCGGCATCGATTTCAATTAAATCAATAAAACGGCCTTGCTCAATTTGCTGACAACTTTCACACTCTCCACAAGGGGAAGCAGAAACGGCGACTTCACAATTTAGGCATTTGGCGAGCAATCGAGCGATCGAGGTTTTACCGACGCCTCGTGTACCGCTAAACAGATATGCATGGTGCAAGCGTTGTTGCTCTAGCGCATTTACTAGTGCTTGCAATACATGCTGTTGACCGACAACTTCTTCAAACTTACTCGGTCGCCACTTTCTCGCTAATACTTGATAAGACATCTCGCCCTCAATCGCCCAATTGATATTAATTATTCGCCTTCAAACTCAACTAGCGTTGTGATATTAACGTCAAGCGCTGATAAACGTGTCTCACCGCCTAGGTCTGGTAATGAAATAACGAAGGCCGCATCAGATACTTCAGCGCCAATTTGTTTGATTAATTTAATCGTTGCTTCTACAGTGCCGCCTGTTGCCAACAAATCATCAACGATTAATACTTTGTCATCGCTCGATAATGCATCTTCATGAATCTGCAGCGTGTCGGTACCGTACTCTAAGGTGTAGTCTTGAGAAATTGTTTTACGTGGTAATTTACCTGGCTTACGGGCTGGTACAAAACCAATGCCTAACGCTAACGCTAATGGCGCACCGAAAATAAATCCGCGTGCTTCAGTGCCAACGATCTTAGTAAATCCACCCTCTGAGAATTTTTCCGCCAATAACTCTACGGTAAGCGCAAAAGCTTTAGGATCTTCTAGTAAAGATGTTACATCGCGGAACATGATCCCCTCTTTCGGATAGTCTGCGACAGCTTTAATGCTAGATTTAATATACTCAAGAGATTGTTGATCCATGATACTCACTTTATTGTTTTAGTGGCATAGCGCCATTTGAAATTTGTTTCGATTATAGGGGAGTCAGAATTTGAAAGGAAGTAATGCCCTACAAAAACAACGAGATTGTTAAGTAAGGCATTTAAAAGTCGCTTAACTGCTTAAAATTAAAACGGATTAACCATCCGCGGTAATACGAGCAATCAGATTTTCCAATACGTCATCCGCTTCATCGATTGGAATTTGACAGGTGCCTGCCGCATCGTGGCCACCGCCGTTATTTTCAAGCATCAAATCGCCAACGTTTGTCTTTGACGAGCGATCAAAAATCGACTTGCCTGTTGCAAAAACAATATTCTGTTTCTTAAATCCCCACATTTGATGAATCGAAATATTACACTGTGGAAATAGCGCATAAATTAAGAAGCGATTACCGGCGTAAATAACCTCTTCATCTCGTAAATCTAACACAACAAGGTTTTTGTGAACGGTACTACAACGAGTAACTTGCTCTTTAAACAACGCCTGTTGATCTTGGTATAACTTGACACGCTCTTGAACATCTTCTTTTTGCATGATCTCTTCAATTGGCGAAGTGCGACACCAATCAATGAGCTCCATCATCAATTGATAGTTCGAAATGCGAAACTCGCGAAAACGCCCTAAGCCAGTGCGCGCATCCATAATGAAGTTTAATAAATCCCAACCCTCTGGGTTGATCACTTCATCCATATTAAATTGTGCAGAGTCACCTTTATCTACCGCTTCCATCATCCCATCCCATTCGACAGGGAAAGAGCGATGACCGCCGTAATATTGCCATACAACACGTGCAGCAGATGGTGCGTCAGCGTCAATCACATGATTATTTAGTCCACTATCGTTGCGTTTTGTTTCTGATAAATGGTGATCAAATGCAATATGAACGGCAGGCACATAAGGGAGGTTGGTGGAAATATCGTTGCTGGTTACTTCTATTTTACCATCTTGCATATCTTTGGGATGTGCAAAGAGTATTTCTTCTACTAGTCCCAGATGCTTTAGCAGTACAGCAGACACTAATCCATCAAAATCACTGCGGGTTATCAAACGAAATTTACCTGAGGCCATGCAACCTTTCTCCTTAACAACGTTGTCTTATAAAACTTTCCAATGAGGGTTCATTATTACCTCATACTAAGTTATTCAACAAGTAATTTTTACGCCAACCCTTTGCGTAAAAACAAAAAAGCCAATGAAAAATCATTGGCTTTTTGACTGTACAAAAGTTGTGATTAGAACTTGAATACTGCTGAGATTTGCAAGTAATCAGAACTAACTTCTTCAGCGCCATCATCATCTTGAGTAAAGCGACCGTATTCCATACCAACAGATAGTTTATTGGTTAATGCTTTAAAGTAGTTTACGCCAAATTGACTACGGTTTTTGTTACTTAAGTCTGTGTCCACAGAGCCATAGTAAATAGTTGAACGATCACCTTCGTTCCAGAAATGACGATAAGCAACAGTGAAGGCTGTTTGATCTTCATATTCACCGTTTACCAAACCTTGAGATGCTACAACACCTACATAACGACCTGTTTGTCCCATGTGAAGTTGGAAACGTAAGTCATCTTTGCCAACCGTTTTAATGCGACCAGCTACCGAGTAACCGATACCCGTTTCATTACTTACTTCTGAATCTACTTTTTGGAAAACAGCACCCACAGAAACGTTACCCCAATCACCTTTAAAGGTATATTTACCTACGATATCAGGGATTTTGTCGTTCGCAGTACTTGCTGCATCGCCATGAATGTCTGTGCCCCAGGTTTCTGGATTCTCTATTGAAAGCTGTAGCCCACCATTAGTGTATCGGATCTGACCTTGACGGTTGAACACTAAGCCCATAGTCGCACCTGCAAAATCTACCGTTTCGGCAATTGCGCTGGTATTCATAAAGGTTGACCACGTTTGACCCATCAGCCATTTGTCATACTTAACAAATGCGTGACGAATACGTGGGTGGGACGAGTTAGAAATAATTTCATTACCGCCACCGCCGTAGAAATCCATTTCAATAAACGCCATCACATCGCCATGGGTATACTTAGTATTAAAACGGGTTTCTTTTGCATGAATTTTAAACTGACTGCTGTCTGCAACTGGTGTACCTTGTCCGATCCAGAAATCACGATAGCCAACTTCACCCGTCACATAACGAGCGTCAGCCTTTAAATAACCACCAAATTCAATTGAATCTTTATCAGTTAACTTAATTTTATAGCCAGCTTGCGCCGTGGTTGCAGCGGCCGCAAGTGCAACGGTCATTGCTATTTTATTTAATTTTAGTTTTTTTAATAACACGTTCTTATTCTCCTTGTTTAGGTGTGTTCAAATATCAAGCAAAGACAGATCCTTGGGAATGCGCAAAAAGTCGTAAGACCTTGGTCGTATATGGCATTTTGTAATAAGATTGTTAAAAATAAACTGTTATAAGCTTTTAAAACAACGACTTATTAGATCTAACAGAGAAAGAGAGTTTATATCAAAAGATGCAGTTTACGCAAACGTAAGACTAATGGCTAATAAGTTTAGCTGAATAAAAATCGGAATATCAAGGAGATTGGTGGGTCATGTAGGATTCGAACCTACGACCAATGGATTAAAAGTCCACTGCTCTACCAACTGAGCTAATGACCCTAAAAGGCATGATGAAATATTGGTGGGTCATGTAGGATTCGAACCTACGACCAATGGATTAAAAGTCCACTGCTCTACCAACTGAGCTAATGACCCAACAGATATTTGGGTAAACTTGGTGGGTCATGTAGGATTCGAACCTACGACCAATGGATTAAAAGTCCACTGCTCTACCAACTGAGCTAATGACCCAACAGCTTACATTTTATTGATTGGTGGGTCATGTAGGATTCGAACCTACGACCAATGGATTAAAAGTCCACTGCTCTACCAACTGAGCTAATGACCCGCTCATCAATAAGACTGTTGTTGTAAAAGTTATGCTTGGTGGGTCATGTAGGATTCGAACCTACGACCAATGGATTAAAAGTCCACTGCTCTACCAACTGAGCTAATGACCCAAGGCATAATATTTTACTAAGCAAGAATTGAAGTGGTGGGTCATGTAGGATTCGAACCTACGACCAATGGATTAAAAGTCCACTGCTCTACCAACTGAGCTAATGACCCACATATTACCAATATGGGGTAAAACCATTTCAATGAAAACGTTGGTGGGTCATGTAGGATTCGAACCTACGACCAATGGATTAAAAGTCCACTGCTCTACCAACTGAGCTAATGACCCAACGTTTACTTGCAAGTGAAGTGCTTCACATCTCCCCTGCAACGGGCGCTAATAATACTGATTAATATTTTAAGCGCAACCTATATTTTTAACTTTTTCGTTTAATTGATAACTTTTCGAACGACTCGACATTTTTTAGATTACAAAAACAGCATTTTTGCTAAAAAATGTCGATAAGGCGTAGTCATTCAATTAGTTAAATACCCATGCTACTTGAAAATGCAGGTTTCAGAGACTGGGTAGGATGCGAGTACAAGGCATGATTTTTAATTAATGGTTATTCCCTAATTAGAAATCATAACGCAGTAATCGCTTTCTACCCAGTCTCCCGTAGGGCAAGCCGATAAGCGACCAAATCCTACGTTATAAAATTCGGATGGGGAATAACCACACCACTCATTTTATGCCTTGTCTTTGGCACGCTTCTCGCCTTGCTGAATTCACGCATTTCCAAGCAGCATGGGTATAAACTTACCGCAACCCTTTCAATCGCGTTTTTGCGATTTGAGCGGCAGACGAATCGGCATACTCTTTAATGGTTTGCTGATAAAGTGCCTTTGCTTTATCTAACGCGTTTTCATCTTGGGCAATCTTCGCTAGTTTCACCAAGGCGTCACCGCGCTTGATTGATTCTGGAAAATTGTTAACTAAGGCTTCAAACTGAATCTTAGCTTCAGCGGCATTACCTTTAGTAATATAAAGCTGACCTAACCAATAGTGTACGTTAGATAAGTAAGACGATTCTGGATATTGTGTTTGATAGGCTTTGAATTTTTCAATCGCCTCGTCAAACTTCTTATCCTTGAGTGCTAGATTAAGAGCAAACTCATAAGCGCCACTTTCAGAAAGCGGTGCCCCTGCTGTTGGATTAGTAACATCAACAACCTCGTTCGTCGGTGTAACTACAGCAGCATTTAATTTGGTAAGTAACTTATCAACTTCTTGATACAACTCGCGCTGACGTTGCAGAATTTGATTTAGTCGGTGTTCTTGAGTCTCGTTTAAGCCGCGTAGCTCATTCAATTCTTGTTGGAGGCTATCGATATGCTGTTGCATTTCGAGTTGTGTTTTGCCTTTTTGAACCAACATTTGCTCAAGAGCTGCAATGCGTTGGTCAGGGGAAGAGGATAAGTCGACGACTTTGGCGGTTTGCGCGGTTGCGCTCCCCGCCATTAAGAGACCTAATGCAATAAGATTTTTCATTAGTTCTTAATTATGTTGTGATTAGTATACTAATACTGCACGACGGTTTTTAGCAAAACCAGCTTCAGTGCGGCTGTTGTCTAATGGCTTTTCTTCGCCGTAAGAAACAGTTTCGATTTGAGATGCGTTAACACCTAAACCTTCTAGGTAACGAGCTACTGCTTTAGCACGACGCTCGCCAAGTGCGATGTTGTACTCAGGCGTACCGCGCTCATCAGCGTGACCTTCAACAAGTACTTTAACGCTTGGGTTAGCACGTAAGAATGCAGCGTGTGCATCTAACATTGAAGAGAACTGGCTTGAAACATTTGACGTATCGAAGTCGAAGTATACGATGTGCTCTTTACGTAATTCTTCCATCGCTTCGCGTTTAATTTCTTCAGGAGTTTTAGGTTTTACCATACCACTAGTTTGTGCACCATTATCAACAGTTTGCTGTTGGTTAGTTTGGTTTGTTTCTGATGCATCGCTATCAGCAGTAGACGTTGAACCACATGCAGCTAGAGCGAACATAGGAATGGCTACAGCAATCCCCTTAACAATTTTATTTAAACGCATTTTCCGTTCCTTTAGTTATCTAAACAGTTATCTAAATAGTTATTTAAATTAATTAAAATTTTTATTAATAGATGTATGGTGACCAAGCTGGCGCTTTGATTTCACCATCACTCACTGGTAATCGAGCCTTAAAGCGACCGTCAATAGATACCAGTCCTAACACTTGTTGTCCTCGATAAGTCGTGCCGTAAATAATCATGCTGCCGTTCGGCGCAATACTCGGCGACTCGTCGAGTCGTGTTTTCGTCAATACTTGCAAACTGCTGGTTCGCAAATCTTGCTTGGCGATATGATACTTGCCTCGCGTGCGATTCACCATGACTATTTCATCATTTTTCGGTGTAATCGAGCCACCAAGGTTCATTTCGCCTTCAAAAGTCACTCGCTTAATGCGGCGCGTGTCTAAATTTACTTGATAAATCTGTGGTTTACCACCTCTCTCGGAAGTAAAGACCAAATTTTTTCCATCAGGAGACCAGCTCGGTTCTGTATCAATAGCGCGATTCTTGGTAATTCGGGTAACAACTTTAGTCGCTAAATCCAAAGTATACAAATCAGGATTACCATCTTTTGATAGTACTAATGCGAGCTTTTTACCGTCAGGTGAAAAACGCGGTGCACTATTTATGCCCTGGAAACTACTGACTTTTTCACGTTGTTGGGTGTAAATGTCTTGAATGAAAATTTGCTGACGTTTATTTTCAAACGACACGTACGCCAACTTTGTACCATCTGGCGACCACGACGGAGACATCAATGGCTCTCGAGAGCGTAATATTTCAACTTCATTGTGACCATCAAAGTCGGCAATCATTAAGCGATATTTATATTCTAAACTTGCACGGTTGACTAACACATAAGCGATCTTTGTGCGGAATGCACCGCGCTCGCCAGTGAGTTTCTCGTAAACAACATCACTAATGCGATGGGCATATTGTCTAAATTCATCGAGTGAAATTACCGTTTCACGAGAATCTAAAACATGGGCATTTGAAGCGACCAGTTTGCCATTTTGTAGTACTTGGCCGTTAGCTTTAGTCGCATTTGCACTGAGCACATCAACAAGCTCAAAACCGACTACATAACGGCCGTCTTTAAATGGTTTTATAGTGCCAACCACCATAGCTTCAATACCTAGCTGTGCCCATTGACCATAATCAATCTCTCCGTCGGTCGATGGCTGCGATGGCATCGAAAAAACCGCTGATGGGTTAAAACGGCCAGAAAAACGCAAATCGTTGGCAATGACACTGGCTAGCTCTTTCGGCTTTGGGCCTGTGCCTTGCCATTTAAACGGCACTACAGCAATCGGCCGTGCGCTATTAACACCTTCCGTGATTACAATATCGATGGCAGCTTTTGCCGGCTGCGTCATCACTAAACCTGCAAGCAGGCAATATTTTACAATTGATTTCATTAATCGAACTCTGGTTGTACGGTTAAGTTTATTTCTTTTAGTTTTGCGTAAACTTGCGGATCTTTCGACATTGGCAATGTGCTTGCCTTTTGTACCGCAGCAATAGCTGACTGACAAACAATGGTGTCACCCGAAACGCGAGTTACACGAGTTACAAAACCAGATGACGCTAAACGAATGTTCAGTACACATTCCTTGCCTTTCATACTCTGATCAGTAACCCAGTTACGCTTAATCGTTGCCGAGATAAGACTGGTGTACTTTTGTACTTCCGTCATAACTTTTGCCTGACGTGCTTTAGCCAGTGCAGCTTGCTCTTCAGCCAGCTCTTTAGCTAACGCCTCTTCGCGCTCGCGCTGTTCACGCGCCGCTTTTTCTTTGGCTAACTTCTCTTTGCGCAGTCGCTCAGCTTTTGCCTTAGCTGCTTTTTCTGCCGCGATACGTTTAGCCTTGGCTTCAGCAGCCGCCTTTTCTTGGCGAATACGCTCTGCTTTAATTTTCTTGGCTTTCTCAGCTTCTGCTCTTTGTTTCGCCTTAGCTTTCTTTATCGCGTCTTCCGCTGCTTTCTTTTGTTTTGCGGCTTCATCGCGAGCTTTTTTAGCAGCGCGATCGGCAGCGCGTTTCTCAGCCTGTTTTTTCTTACGCTGGCGTTCTAAATCGCGAATGCGCTTTTGTTCTTCCTTGAGCTTTTTCTGACGTAACTCTTCGGCGCGTTTAGCATCTGCCTTTTCTTTCTTTAGACGCTCAACTTGTTTTTGCACATCGTCATTGTTGACCATTGCAGCTTTAACAATTGGTTTGTCGTTGGCGAGAGTAACTTCTAACGTAGGTTTCTTCGGCGGCGTAATCACTGCGCCAGCAACCAAACCACCAACTATAACTACGTGAAGCGTCACTGACGACAGCGCTGCTTTAATGACGTTGGTTTCGCTACTCATACTACTATTTGCCTTCTACTGGATCTGTCATTAAACCAACCGATGGTGCGCCTGCGCCCTGAAGCGTGACCATTAGTTGCAAAATGTGGTCATAAGAGACAGTGCGATCGCCTTTAACCATCACTGGCGTATCTGGTTTTAACTGAAGATGCGCGGCAACCAAGGTCGCTAATTCTTCTTGGCTAAGCTCTTCACGCGGATTGTCACCGACAGTTAGGTAGTAAGTACCATCGGCCTTTACCGAAGCAATCAGCGGCACATTTTTCTCTTCTGGTAATGCTTTTGCAGACGCCTTAGGTAAATCAACTTTCACGCCCTGTACAACCAGCGGCGCTGTCGCCATAAAGATAATCAGTAGCACTAACATTACATCAATGTATGGCACTACATTGATGTCAGAGTTTAAACGTCTTTTCTTACGTTGATACTGCATGACTATTGTCCTGCTTTTTCAGAGGCCGCATAAGCTTCACGTTGAAGAATTGAAGAGAACTCTTCCATAAAGTTTGCATAGCTGTTTTCAAGCTTATCAACGGTGGTTGAAAATTTGTTGTAGGCGATTACTGCTGGGATAGCGGCGAATAAGCCCATGGCTGTCGCAATCAGCGCTTCAGCGATACCTGGCGCTACCATTTGTAACGTAGCTTGTTGCACAGCCCCTAACGCAATAAACGAGTTCATGATGCCCCAAACGGTACCGAATAAACCAACGTATGGCGTGATCGAACCGACAGTCGCAAGAAACGACAGATTGTGCTCTAAACGATCAATTTCACGAGAGAGAACGATACGCATTGCACGGTGTGAACCAGCAATTATTGCATCTGGGTTCGTAGAAGACGTCTGACGTAAACGCGCGAACTCCTTAAAGCCAGCACTGAACATTTGCTCAACGCCACCGTTAGTGCCTGAGCGCGCTGAAACTTCTTTATAGATAGATGAAAGATCTGCACCGCTCCAAAACTTATCTTCGAATTTTTTGAGATTCGCTTTCGCGGTATTGAGTAAACTACGGCGTTGGAAGATAACGGTCCAAGAAACAATGGATGCCATTAACAACGCTAGCATAACAAGTTGAACTAATAGACTGGCTTCTAAAAATAAATCAATGAACGATAATTCAGCTTGCACGCTGTAACTCCTTTAAAATATGGCTTGGAATAGCTGTCGGTTTCATGGCTTCAAGTGCCACGCAAACCACTACGACCTGTGCACTGCTCAACAGGTTCCCATCAATAGTGGAAATTTTTTGTTTAAAAACAACGCTTGCTCGTTTCAGTTGTTCAACTTCGACAGTTACGACTAATTGATCGTTAAATCTCGCCGCAATCAAATAATCCAATTCACAACGTCGCACTACAAAAGCTAATCCTTGTTCAAGCAATACATCTTGTTCAAAGCCGAGGCTACGCAAAAACTCTGTACGAGCACGCTCATAAAAATTCAGGTAATTTGAATGATAAACGACACCACCAGCATCGGTGTCTTCGTAGTAGACGCGAACGGGAAATTCAAAAATCATTAAGTAAACTTCACAACTAAAATTTAATGGCTGAAACTACTATAGAATCGGCTTTGTATCAACATCACAGCCCGTCAATTGTATAAATTAATCTCAGACAGGCATTTTTAACCAAATGCCTGAATCATCCTGTTACAATTCGTGCTAATTCATACATGCGTTTAACAAAAGGCGATCAAGTTCACACTTTGATAACTTTTGGTAATTCGTAGCAACTGCATGACTATGCACTGGTTTTACTTAACACCCGCCAAATGGCCATCTAAAGGCTATTATTTATGCAGCGCCAAGATTAGTCATTAGTTTTTCTAATGCTAATTCGCAGATTTTCTAGTTTGAATGAAAGGTTCGACCAGCGTATTATGCACCCATCTCGAGAGGCGCTCTTGTTAACTGCCTCTTAGTTAACGGCCTAGTAGTTCGCCGTTAACAAAGTTATCTCTTTTGTGAATTACTTAACTTCCTATTTGACCATTGTCGGTCATTTAAGCCCACTGCCTTTTTAGTGGGCTTTTTTTTGCCTGAAATTTAAGAAACTCGCTTTTGAAGCGCTGACCAGAGTAACTCTAGCCAACTTTTTAAGAAGATTAATCTTTATTGGATGATAAACCAAAATGAAGGTAGGTTTGTGCCGTTGCAATTCGGCCGCGATGAGTACGTTGAATAAAGCCTTGTTGAATTAAAAAAGGTTCAATTACATCTTCAAGCGTGTCTTTATCCTCACCAATTGCCGCCGCAAGATTATCTAAACCGACTGGACCACCGTCGAACTTCTCGATAATAGTCATTAGCATCTTACGATCCATAAAATCAAAACCCTCGCTATCAACATCTAGGACAGACAACGACTCGTTAGCGACTTCTTGGGTGATCCTGCCGTCATAACTCACCTGCGCGAAATCTCGCACGCGGCGTAATAATCTGTTAGCAATACGCGGTGTACCGCGAGAACGTCTAGCGATTTCGGTTGCGCCGCCGCGATCAATATCAACTTCTAATTGTCCCGCACTGCGAGTCACGATGTCAGTAAGCTGTTCAACTGTATAAAACTCTAATCGCAGCGGAATGCCGAAACGCGCTCGTAGTGGTGAAGTTAATGAACCTGCGCGCGTGGTTGCACCTATTAGAGTAAATGGTGGTAACTCTAACTTGATTGAGCGTGCAGCTGGGCCCTCGCCAATCATGATATCGAGCTGATAATCTTCCATCGCTGGATAGAGAATTTCTTCAACGACCGGACTTAAGCGATGGATCTCGTCGATAAATAAAATATCGCCGTGTTCAAGGTTAGTTAGCAGTGCGGCCAAGTCCCCAGCCTTTTCAAGCACTGGACCAGAGGTTGTTTTAACGTTGACTTCCATTTCGTTAGCAACGATATGAGCGAGTGTCGTTTTACCTAAACCCGGTGGGCCATAAACCAACATGTGATCCAATGCTTCATCCCGCTGTTTCGCCGCTTTAATAAAAATACGTAACTGCGCCTTAGCATCAGTTTGGCCAGTGTAATCATCGAGCATTTTCGGTCGCATTGCGCGATCGATATTATGCTCGCTCTCGTCCATAGATTCGGCTTGGATCAGTCTATCTGCTTCTATCATTATTTAGCTTCTTTTGCTGCTATTTAAATCATCGACTTAAGTGCCGCTTTAATGAGGTCTTCACTGCTCATATCTGGTGTGCGGACTTTCTTAACGACTTTACTTGCTTGCGTTTGTTTATAACCCAAGGCGAGCAACGCATCAATAGCATCTTGCTCAACATCAACTTCTTCCACAAAGGTTGAACCCAAGGCTTCTTGCGGCAATGATAAATCGCCTAAATCTTTTTGCTGACTTAACGTGAAGTTCTTCAGACGATCTTTTAGCTCGATAATCAAACGCTCTGCGGTTTTTAAACCAATACCCGGCAGTTTCACCAATGATGCCGCATCATTATTAGCCACCAGATTAACAAACTCTGCTGCCGATAAGCCCGATAAAATCGCTAAACCAAGCTTTGGCCCCACGCCATTGGCTTTAATGATTTCACGAAACAGCTCTCGCTCAACCTTTTGCGCAAATCCATACAGCAACTGCGCATCTTCACGCACCACAAAGTGAGTATGAATAGTGACTGATTCACCCACCTCTGGCATTTGGTAAAAACTGGTCATGGGCATCTGTACTTCATAACCAACGCCTGAGACTTCAAGTAATAATAATGGAGGCTGTTTCTCAGCAACTATGCCGTTTAATCTTCCGATCACGCGCTTATCCTTTTAAATCTTTTATTGTTATTTTGTTTGCTTTGAGCTGCTCTTTACTCAGCTGATAACGACCGCGTAGTACTTTAGCTGAACGCGCCGTACTCTTCCCCGCCATCGCAATGAGACTTTGTGTATTGTGAGCGTGACAAATGGCAATTGCTAAACCATCGGCAGCATCTTCTTGCGGCTGCGCTGGTAGCTTAAGCATTTGCGTTACCATGTGCCCCACTTGATCTTTAGTCGCTGCCCCTGTGCCAACAACAGCTTGTTTTACCAAACGCGCTGCATATTCAGCAACGGGAATCGATGCATTCATGGCTGCGACAATAGCGACACCGCGCGCCTGACCAAGCTTTAATGCCGAATCTGCATTACGCGCCATAAACACTTGCTCGATGGCAAATTCATCTGGTTTATAGGTTTCAATCAATTGCGTCACGCCATCGAACACCTGCTTTAGACGCTGTGGCAGCTCTTTTTCGCTAATGCGAATACAGCCACTGGCGACATAGCTAAGCTTATTGCCTTGCTTTTTGATCACGCCGTAGCCTGTGACACGAGAGCCTGGATCTATCCCGAGGATGATTGACATAAAATTGATTTAAACCTTATTTGCACACTGTGCTTTTATCATGGTGATAGGTTATGTCATAAAACCACTGGTTACAAGTACAGTATTTGTTAAAAATCAAAAAAAAACGAGCCAGTGGCTCGTTTCTTATTCAAAAGTTAATCACAGGCGCGGATTAGTCTTCTGATTTTTCTTCTTCAACAACAGTCGACGCGATGTTTAACTCATCTAACTGTGCAGGGTTCGCATTACCCGGTGCATTAGTCAATGGACAAGCGGCAGTCGTTGTTTTCGGGAACGCCATAACGTCACGAATCGAGCTAGTGCCTGTCATTAGCATGATTAAACGATCAAGACCGAAAGCTAAACCAGCGTGTGGTGGTGTACCGTATTTCAATGCTTCAAGTAAGAAACCAAATTTCTCTTGTGCTTCTTCATCGCTGATGCCCAAGATTCTAAATACGCTGCTTTGCATTGGCGCGTTGTGGATACGCACTGAACCACCGCCTAATTCACAACCGTTTAATACCATGTCGTATGCGTCAGATAGCGCAGCTGCTGGGTTAGCTTCTAGCTCTTCTGGGGTTACGCCAACTGGTGCCGTGAACGGATGATGTAATGCATGGTACTGACCATCGATTTCTTCGAACATTGGGAAATCAACAACCCATAGTGGTTTCCACTCATCAGAAGTTAGACCTAAATCTTCGCCTAATTTCAGACGTAGCGCGCCCATTGCTTCAGTCACGATGTTTGCACTATCAGCGCCGAATAAAATAATATCGCCAGTTTTCGCGTTAGTGCGCTCTAAAATGCCTTTCACAACTTCTTCGTTTAAGAATTTTAGAATTGGCGATTGAATGCCTTCCATCCCAGCATCGATGTCGTTAACCTTCATCCACGCTAGACCTTTAGCACCGTAAATGCCTACGAACTTGCCATAGTCATCGATGTTCTTACGAGATAGTGATGCACCGCCAGGTACACAGATTACAGCAACACGGCCTTTCTCGTCATTTGCAGGACCTGAGAATACTTTAAACTCAACATCTTTTAATAAATCAGCAACGTCTACTAACTCTAATGGGTTACGTAAATCAGGCTTGTCTGAACCAAAACGACGCATAGCATCCGCGTAAGTCATGGTTGGGAACTCACCTAAATCAACGTTTAATAAATCGTTGAATAAGTTACGAACTAGCTCTTCTGTTTTACCGCGCACTTCATCTGATGTCATGAATGACGTTTCGATATCGATTTGGGTGAACTCTGGCTGACGATCGGCACGTAAGTCTTCATCGCGGAAACACTTAACGATTTGGTAGTAACGGTCCATACCAGACATCATTAGCAGCTGCTTAAATAGCTGTGGAGATTGTGGTAGTGCGAAGAACTTACCTTTGTGAGTACGACTTGGTACTAAGTAGTCACGCGCACCTTCTGGCGTAGCAGCAGTTAAGATTGGTGTTTCGATATCTAAGAAGCCGTTGTCTTCTAAGAAACGACGTACAAAACCAGTTACCTTAGAGCGGAATACTAAACGCTCTGTCATTTCAGGACGACGTAAGTCTAAGTAGCGGTATTTTAAACGCGCTTCTTCAGAGTTATTTTGGTTTGAATCAAGCGGTAATGGCTCTGCTTTGTTGATGATTTCTAGTGCTTTACCTAGTACTTCAACGCCACCAGTAGCCATGTCTTTGTTCACTTGACCTTCTGGACGTGGACGAACAATACCAGTAACTTTTACACAAAACTCGTTACGCAGGCTGTTAGCAACAGCAAATGCGTCTTCTAAATCTGGATCGTAAACCACTTGTAAGATACCTTCGCGATCGCGTAGGTCTAAGAAGATAACGCCACCTAGGTCACGTCGTTTGTTGATCCAACCAACAAGCTCAACTTGTTGACCGATTAAAGATTCATTTACTTGTCCGCAATAATGGCTGCGCATTGTCTAATTTCCTAACTTCTGCCCTTGGGGCGCTTACATAATGGCGCATAGTATAAAGAAAAAATAGCAATTAGGTAAGCGCTAAAATCAAGCGTTAGATCAAGATCTTAAACTGGATGAATTTACGACAATAATCAGGGCTTGCGAGTCATCACATAGCGATGTTCATGAGCGCGGTAAAAGCCCTCCACCAGCTCACGTTCGTCAAAACCCCACGACTCATAAAGCGCAATCGCATGATTATTGTTGGGATCGACCGTTAAGAAACATTCTACGCGTTTTTCATCAAGTTCATCGAATAATGCCTTAAATAACATACCACCAATGCCCTTACCGCGCTGCGAATCATCTACCATCACCTTGTGCAAGCAATAGCGGCCATCTTCACAAGCAAATGCGAGAATAGCGCCAACGACTTCTTCATCGCACTTGGCGCTATACATAACCGCGTGCTCGCACCAAATGCGCCATGAGTGCTCACCATCGGGGATAAACTCACCGTGGGCATTGTTAAGCCACGCCACACGATCGAGTGCAGCAATGGCTAGAAAATCTGATGGAAGGGTTTTGGTGATAATTATTGGCGAATTCATTTTTGACTGATTTGCTATTGTTAATCGTCATTTAAGCGTTCAGAATCTTTCAAACGTGATTCCAATCGCGCCAGAAGTATATCATTTTGACTGGGGTCAATCTGTAACGGCACACGCTCAAATAGATCTTTAAATTCTCGTACTTCCACAGTATGAAGTCCCCTCTTTACATTTGCGTTTGCATTTAAAAGATAGGTCAAAGCTTTGAGAATGTATCTATCAATTTGCTTCTGTGTTTCAAAAGCACTTTCACTAAATGCAAGTTGTCTAATTTGCAAAAACTGCTTTAACCTCGACATTTCGAAGTCAAAATGGAGCTGACCTCGATATTTCGTATAATCATCCACAAATTCTTCCAACTCCTTCTGACATTGCGGATTTTTAGCTTCTAGCTTTCGAACATCATCAGCAAATGATGATATTGAAAAGAAAACCAATACGACAAGTAAATTACGCAATTTTAGCTCTTTAATCATTGTTATAACCTCACACTAACCTTTTACCTAAACTCTCGCCTTAATTCTTTTAATAACAAACCGTTCCGTCTATTGCGATAAGTCTTATCGACGTCAACGGGAATATGTCACTGACTACCTCATAAAGCAAGCACAGCTTCTACCTTTGAAGATCACACGCAGAAAAGACATTTTAGCTAACAATCAACTTTCACAAGACACGCCCACCTACCTGCTGTAAAATGCGCGCACTTAATTTTGAGTGATTAAAAATTATGACCGAACACACGGACAATATTTACGCGGCGCCCCTCGATAAATTAGGGGATTTTAAATTTGATCAGCAGGTAGCGCAGGTATTTCCTGACATGATCAAACGTTCAGTGCCGGGCTATAGCAACATAATTACTGCGATTGGCATGCTCGCCAAGCGTTTCGCCCAGCCAAATTCAAATTTGTACGATTTAGGTTGTAGCCTAGGTGCTGCAACTTTAGAAATGCGCCGTCACGTCACAGCCAGTCGCTGTAAAATTGTTGCTGTTGATAATTCTCAGGCGATGATTGAACGTTGCTTGTTGCAAGTTAATGCCTTTAAAAGCGAGACCGACGTTGATGTGGTTTGTGATGACATTCAAAACATCGATATTAATAACGCTAGCGTTGTGGTGCTTAACTTTACCCTGCAATTTATTAAACCTGACGAGCGTCAGGCGATTATCAATAAGATTTATAGTGGTTTACGCGCAGGCGGTATCTTAATCATCTCTGAAAAACTGCGCTTTGAAAACGACACAGTCAACGAATTGCTCACCGACTTACACCATGATTTTAAGCGAGCCAATGGTTATAGCGAGCTTGAAATCAGCCAAAAACGCAATGCCATCGAACACGTAATGCTTACCGATACCTTTGATATCCACCAGCAGCGTTTTGCTAATGCAGGCTTTAGCACCAGTGAACTGTGGTTCCAGTGTTTTAACTTTAGCTCGATGATTGCCATCAAATAACAACTAAACGTTCAAATTAGTTATATAGACACATTTAAATAAGGGACAATCTCTAATGATTGACTTTAGTAACTTTTATCAAATTATTGCCAAAAACCAATTAAGTCATTGGTTAGAAACACTGCCAGCACAATTAGGCACATGGCAGCGAGAACATCAGCACGGTCAATTTCCCAAATGGCAAAAGTGCATGGAAAAGTTGCCGCATATTCACGCTGATAATATCGATTTTAAAAATGCAGTGCGCATTGCGACTAGTGAAGATGTGCCAGCGGGCGAATTAAAGAAACTCGAATCATTGCTTAAGATGTTTACCCCATGGCGCAAAGGGCCATTCTTCGTCCACGATATTCACATCGACACCGAATGGCGTAGCGATTGGAAATGGGAGCGCCTGCGCGAACATATCTCACCACTGAAGTACCGCACTGTATTAGATGTCGGCTGTGGCAGCGGCTATCACATGTGGCGCATGTTAGGCGATGAGGCTGATTTTGTCGTCGGTATTGATCCTTCTACCCTATTCTTGTTCCAATTCGAGATTATCCGTCACCTAGCCAATGGCGACCAACGCGCTCATTTGTTGCCACTCGGCATTCAAGAGCTACCTAAGCTACGCGCCTTTGATACGGTATTTTCGATGGGGGTGTTATATCACCGAAAATCGCCAATCGATCATTTGCAGCAGTTAAAAGACCAACTGCGTCCGGGTGGTGAATTGGTATTAGAAACATTAGTGATCGACGGCGACGAAAACCAAGTGCTAGTGCCACCAGGGCGCTATGGCAAAATGAATAATGTGTGGTTCTTGCCGAGCGTTGATGCTCTGATCCTGTGGCTAGAAAAGCTCGGTTTTGAAAACGTACGCTGCGTCGATGTTTGTGACACCACACTGGAAGAACAACGCCGCACCGAGTGGATGGACTTTGAGTCATTGGAAGACTTTTTAGATCCAAATGAGCACAGCAAAACTATCGAAGGTCACCCTGCCCCTAAACGTGCGGTGATTATTGCTAATACCACTGAAGCTCCAATTACTTAAACGCCTTATTCTTAGCAAAAACTTAAAAGCCGCCTTCTTAAATTACCTGTGGTGATTAGAAGGCGTGTTTAACGCTCTCTAAAATTCGCAAGACATTTATCTTTTCAACCGATTGATCTAAATCAACAACTCCCGTTTGAATATCATAACAAAAGCATTGACTGCAAAGGCTATCAGCAATAACTTGAAAAATAGGCCTGTTTGAATACATGCTTTGGTCTAATAGTTTTTTATTATTAAAGCACCTAGGTTAACTACTAATGTAGTAATAACCCTTGTGATTTGCGACAAGGATGAGGTTTATCATGAAAATTCGCCCAGTTACATTCGTCTCTTTTGCTGCTCTCAACTTTCTGGCGAGCATCGCAATAGCTATCCTTTCCCAGAATTTATCTTTATCGTTAACCATTACCATTGGTGCAATACTCACCGTTGGTTTAAACCTCGCATTGCTGTTCTTTAATATTCAAAGGCCCTATCTTCAAGAATTATCTCAATTAGCCGCCAAACACCAATTAGATCAGAGTGACAATGCGCATGATTTAATGGAAGCCAAAGATCTACAAATGACCAATGTCGGGCAGGAAATTGGTAACCGCGCAAGTGAACTGGCAATAAATTCAGCGCAAGTCGCCTTCTTCGTTGAGCAACTCGCCGCCGATATCGAAAACACAGGCGATGAAGCAAGCCGTGTTGCTGCTGCAACTGAAGAACTAGCCGCCAGCACCAAAGAAATTAATCACAACGCCACTATAACGGCACAATCGGCGATAGATGCTCAACAGGCCAGTGAAACCAACAAAGCCCAATTACAAAGTAATATCGATAGTATTACGACTCTTCATAGCGGCGTAGCCAATGCGACGACGCAGATCCACAAGCTTGTGGAACGCGCTTCCGAAATTCAAAGTATTACCGATGTTATCGATTCAATTGCTGAACAAACGAACCTGCTCGCTTTAAACGCTGCTATTGAAGCCGCGCGAGCAGGTGAACAAGGACGCGGTTTCGCCGTCGTTGCAGATGAAGTACGTGCCCTTGCCTCAAAAACTGCTGATGCCACAGACAAAATCGGCCAAATGCTTAAGGATATGACCCATCAAACCGAATCAACTACCCAAGTTATGGATGAGGTATCGAATCAAACATCGCAAGTGGTGGAAGTAAGTCATTCACTGTCAGAATCAATGGAGCGCATCAGCCAGTTGATGGAAGGCTCGTCTCACTCCATTGGCCAAATAAGCTCCGCGCTTAAAGAACAAGATGCCACCACGGAAGAATTATCGAGCTCGATACTAAAAATCAGTGAATTTCTCAGCCATAAAGGCAAGGAAACCTCTGATGTTTCACACGATGCCACCGAGCTATCGAAGTCAACGGAATCGATCTTTATCCAACTATCAGCATTTAAAACAGGAACTACGATTGAGACCATGTGTCAACAAGCGCAGTCTGCAGCCCAGGCTATTGGCACCATGTTTGACACAGCAATCGACAATAACCAGATATCACGCCAAGACTTGTTCGATCGAAATTATCAAGAGATCGCCAATACTAATCCGCCAAAATACACTACAGCTTTCGATAGTTTTACCGACCAGCATCTTCCCGCTATTCAAGAGCCATTGCTCGATACGTTTAAGGACATGATTTACGCTGGTGCCGTCGATAACAATGGCTACTTCCCCACTCATAACGCCAAGTTCTCTAAGCCACTTACTGGAAATTATGATAAAGACGTCGTCAATAATCGAACAAAACGACTATTCAATGACCCTACAGGCATTCGCTGTGGCGCCCATACAGAAAAGTTCTTGCTACAAACTTACAAGCGCGACACAGGCGAGATTATGCACGATGTCTCGGCACCGATTTTTGTCAAAGGAAAACATTGGGGTGGCTTTAGAATCGGCTTTACCGCCAATAACTAGTGCCTGTTAATTAGAAAAACAAAGTTGCAAGATAATCTCCAACCGCCTATATTGGTCTAACTAATCAAAGGGACTTGCTTCTGTGGACAATAAATCTAATATTTTCAGCAGCTTTGTTAAATATACTGGTCAAATACGCCGCGTTATAAGCAATATTGTCAAACCAGAAGATGTTGACGATATTGTCCAAGATACTTTTGTGCGTGGCTATGAAGCAGAGCTAAAACAGGAAATAAAATACGCCCGCAGCTACATGCTCACCACAGCAAAAAACCTTGCCTTAAATCACAAAGCCAAATCCGCCGAAAAACTCAATCAATCGATAGAGGATTTATCGCAATCGCCTGTCTCATTATTAACAGATAACTTTGAGGACAATTTTGAGAGCAAAGAGCGTTTTCTTCATTTTGTAAAAGCGGCTCAGCAATTATCAGGCCCCGTCCGAAAATGTTTTATCCTAAAAAAAGTATATGGACTCACCCAAAAAGAGATCGCCAATTACTTACAAATTAGTGAAAGCACTGTCGAAAAACACGTCGCTAAAGGACTGCTATTAAGTGTACAATACATGGAATCCATAGAGCAGTCTCCAACACGCGACACCCAACAAACGGTAAAAGAGTTTAAAAGCCGATGAGTAACATTAGTCAGTTTGTAAAAAAGGACGATATCCAGGCCCAAGCTAGCCTTTGGATAAGCAAACTCGATCGCGGATTATCTGAAGAGGAAATGCGAGAACTCTCCGTTTGGATAAACGCACATGAAGAGAACCACCGCCAATTATTAAAAATGGCAGCGTTTTGGGACAACCTGAGTGTGCTAAATGAATTAAGCGCCCTGTTCCCACTAGACAGTATTCCAGCCCAGCAACCAGTGCGAAAGAGACGTTGGTCGATTGCCGCATCAATGGGTGCAGTGCTCGTCGCTGGAACGTTAATGTTAACTCAACAATCTTGGCTACCAGCTGCTATGGGCATAGCGGGTTATCAATCTGAGAGCTATGCGACTCAAGTTGGTGAGTTTAATACCTTCACCTTATCTGATGGTAGTACTGTCGTGCTCAATACGGCGAGCGCCTTAACCATTGAGTTCACACCACAACACCGCAAATTAGTGTTAGATAGCGGCGAAGCCAATTTCGACGTTGCCAAAGATCCTGCTAGACCATTCACAGTTCAAGTCGGCGAAAGTACCTTTACAGCACTTGGCACCATTTTTAACGTGCAAAAGAATTCCGAAACTACCATGGAACTGGTGGTCACAGAAGGTCGTGTACTCGTCGCACAGGGTGATAACTCCCTCGATGATTTAACTCATGCAATGTCCACTAGTGTTGGTACGACAGGTAATGCCACCATAGTATCTTCTGGTCAAAAAGCGAAAATAGCGCCTAATCTGCGAGCACCAATTCTACAACTTCCAGACGAAGCCATTCAAAAAGATCTCGCTTGGCAACAAGGCATGATTATTTTTGAAGGTGAATCACTCACCCAAGCACTCGATGAAGTTAGCCGCTACACGGCAACCGAATTTGAAATTGTCGATCCAGCAATTGCCGACATTAAGATTGCAGGCTTTTTTAAGGCTGGTGATATCGATGGCTTAGTTGATTCACTTCACAGCAATTTCAACATTCAAGCGACCTACTCCACACCACATACCGTTCAATTATCCGCTGCACAGCCTTAATTTAAGGCTGTCATAGCGTAACCATATTATTTTATTACAGTTTTCGACTAATTATTCTAAGCTTTGCGCTGGCATTGTCAGCCTTTATACGCCAAAATAAAATTTAATTCCATTTGTAGTAGAGGATTTCTCATCCTGATCTGTTTACTAACTAAGCAACGGGCTAAACATAAAGCTCGACGCTTGAAATCACGCAAAACGATATTGTCAGTTTGGCTACTTGTTTCAGGTAGCTTACTTGGATCAAACGTATTTGCAGCTGATGAATTGATTAGATTCGATATTAGCAAACAGCGCGCCGACAAGGCGTTAATCGCTTTTGGGAAAACCGCCGACAAAACCATTGTCTTTTCATTTGACGTCGTGAGCAAACACGACGTTGACGGCTTAAAGGGTTATTACAGTGTCAATTCTGGCATTAAGGCCCTACTCAATGGCTCTGGACTCGTCGCTGTTGTTAACGACGCTAATCAAATCAGCATTAAAATAGATAATGATGATAGGAAGACAACAGCAATGAAGAAGACTACACTTGCGGCGATGATCCCCGCCCTGCTAGCCACCAACACCACCGTTCAAGCTGCGGATGAGCAGCCCAAAGCCGAAAAGAAACCCGAAGCTATTACCGTCGTTGGTAGCCGTGTCGCCGGTCGCTCGGCGGATGACTTACCTGTGCCAGTAGATATTCTGTCGAAAGAAGCACTGCAAAACACTGGGCAAATTGAAGTCGGACGTATGCTACAGGCCATCGCACCGTCGTTTAATTTCTCAACCTCAGCCATTAGCGACGGGACGGATGCACTACGTCCAGCAACACTACGTGGCTTAGGACCTGATCAAACCTTGGTGTTAATTAACGGTAAGCGTCGCCATCAAGCAAGTCTTATTCACATTAATACGTCTGTTGGTCGTGGTACGGCTGGTACCGACATGAATGCAATTCCAGCTGCTGCTATTAAACGCATAGAGGTGCTGCGCGATGGCGCGGCAGCCCAATACGGCTCTGACGCCATCGCCGGTGTTATCAATATCGTGCTCAATGATGAAGAAGACGGCGGCAAAGTTGGCTTACAATACGGCCAATATAGCGAAGGTGACGGTGAGAGCACCAATCTCGATGTTGCTAAAGGCTTTGCGCTTGGTGACAGCGGCTATTTAAATACCACCCTTAATATTCGCGATCGTGGCACTACTAACCGCGCAGGCCTCCACGGCTCTTGTCAATTCTCAGGTTGTACTGACGGTGCTAATGGCGTTAAGGTAGCTGGCGATCCACGCGAAGCAACAGCAACACGTGAAACCTTCCGCATTGGTGACGCAGATTCTCGTCAATTCGCCCTGACCGTAAACACAGCCTATGAATTAGGTGCTGGTGAACTATACGGTTTTATCACCTATTCGAAGCGCGATAACGAATCGGCCGCATTCTTCCGTCACAATGCCAACAATGGGGGTAATGCGCCATTACAAGACGGCGATGCGACTATCCCAGCTGGATTCCTGCCAAAAATCAATTCAGATATTAACGATATCTCATACAATTTTGGCTACAGCACAGAGTTTGATAACGATTCAAGCCTCGACATTTCTTATACCTATGGTCAAAACAAAATTGACTATGTCACTAGCGATACCATTAACTCGTCCTACGCTAATTCATTGCGTTACACAACCGATCTGAGCGCCGATGAAATTCGTGCAAGCGTACCACGTGAAGCAGCAGCGTACGGCCTTGAATTAGCGCTACGCACTATTAATCTTGATTACACCGCAAGTTATGACGCGCTAGAGCTTGCCATTGGCGCAGAGTTACGCACCGATTGGTACGCTGTAACCGCAGGCGAAGAGTATTCATATCGTGATTACGATACCGTCGAGGGTCAGAGCCTCTATGCGACAGATCGCAGTGCTGGTACCCAAGGCTTTGGTGGTATAGGCCCAGTGTCAGAAGTTGACGAGACGCGTGATGTGACCTCTTTCTATGTAGATATGGAAACCGAACTATCTGATGATTTCATTATCAGCGGCGCTGTGCGTTATGATGATTACGAAGGATTTGGCGACAGTACCAACTTCAAAGTGGCAGCCAATTGGTCAGTGACTGATAACTTCTCACTGCGTAGTGCGATGAGTAGTGGCTTTAGAGCACCATCTATGCAGCAGCTTTATTTTAACAATATCTCCACCCAGTTTATTAACGATCCGGCAAACCCAGATGGCGATCAAATTGCCGTGCAAGTGGGTACGTTCCGCAATGACAGTAACCTCGCCAAATCTATCGGGATTCCAGAGCTTAAAGAAGAAGAGTCCACCAACTTTAGCCTAGGCGCAGTTGTCGCTGTTACCGACGATGTTAATTTAACCATTGATTACTACACCATTGATATCGACGATCGCATCGTGATTAGTAATAAATTAGGTTATGGCTTATCCGATACCCTCGATAGCGCATTAACTGCCGCAGGCGCTGGTGCTGGCCAATTCTTCTTAAATGGTGCTGATACCGAGACTAAGGGTTTAGATATTATCGCGACATGGAATACGGAAGTAGCCGACGGTGATTTAAATCTAACCTTTGCCGCAAACTTTACCGATACCGAGGTGGCTAAAGTATTTGCACCAGCGAACAGTGCTTTGGGTGATGTTGATCCTAGCGACATATTCTCTGAGCAAGACATCTCTATTATTGAGGAATGGCAGCCTAAAGATCGCATCAGCGTTACTGGTTTATATACCATTGAAGATTGGTCAATAAACCTTGCGTTTAATCGCTATGGCGAATACACGGTAACAGATGGTGGCCGCCAAACCTACGGCGCAGAAATCCTTACCGACTTACGCGTGAAATACCAAATTAACGACAATATGTCGGTGAATATCGGCGGTAATAACATCTTTGATGTTTACCCTGATAAAAATACCATTGGTAACTCGCGCACGGGGACAATCGTTGATGCCAGTGGCAATCAAATCGTAAGCAGCCCGGGTGTATTTACCTACTCTCGCCGCTCTGCTCCGTTCGGCTTTAACGGCGCTTACTACTACGCTGGTTTAGAATACTCGTTCTAATCCCCCGACTCTTTATAGTCGAAAGTGTCGACCGACAAAAAACGCCGCTCGATTTGAGCGGCGTTTTTAATTTCAGCTTGAAAACTACTTACCAATCATCATTTGCAATGCTTTTTGGTCAGTATATTGAACATAATTTGATATTGCTTTCATTGTCTGTTCATTATTCATTAACTCTTGCATAGCAACTTCACCAACTAGCTGAAATGATTGCTCAACTGCACGCGGATTTTCTTTCACTGCCTTAACTGTTTCAGTAGGACAATCTTTTACCAATAATCGAGTAATAAGTTCTCCAACGTACTTATCAGTTTTAGTACGTTCAACGTTTGATACTGATAAAAACTCGCTAATTTCTGGATGAGCTCCCATTGAAAAGAACACCCACCTTGCAAGTGTCTTACGCTCTTTGCCGTTGAGCTGGTCAATTAAACAATTTCCAAGCTTTTGTGTTGCATTAGCAGCATTCACCGCCGGTGTTAGAAATAATGCTACACTCGCCATAGCAATGAAGATACCTTGTTTATATTTCATAATTTTCCCTTTTATTATTGTAATTACATGCGTGTTCGTTTCTTTTGCGTTTGACGGTGCTTTTTGTTTTTCGCAGGCTTACCGCGTTGCTCATCGGCTTTTTTGATAACGCGATGTTTACGCACGGCGCGGCGAATACGCGCCGTTTTATTGCGTTGCTCTTCGCGAAGATTTAAGAATGACTCTGTTTCTGGTTCTAATCCTGCTAGCTCACGTAAATAGTTGATTTGCGGAAGCTCAAGATCCTGCCATCCGCCACGAGGCAATGATTTTTCAAGACCGATATTGCCGTAACGCAAACGGATCAAACGACTAATTTGAATCTCTTCATGCTCCCACATTTGACGCACGGTGCGATCTCGCCCTTTGGTCAAAATACAGTGGAACCAGCGATTCAATCCTTCACCCGGCTGAAGTTTGACTTTTTCAAAGTTAATTTTGCCTTCGTCTTTTAATTCGATACCCGCGCGAAGATGTTGAATGTTTTTATCCAGCACTTCGCCAAAAATGCGCACTGCGTATTCACGCTCAATTTCCCGCTTAGAACGCGTAAGGCGGTTGGCCAGTTCACCATCGGTGGTAAATAGCATCAAACCAGAGGTGTTAGTGTCTAAACGACCAATAGCAACCCAACGGCTATTGCGCAGTTTTGGCAAGCGATCAAAGACGGTGTCACGCCCTTCGGGATCTTTACGGGTCGATAATTCACCTTCTTGTTTGTGATAGGCAATCACACGACAAATCTGTTTTTCCGCTTCTTCGATGTTTACTACGACACCATCAAGACGGATTGCATCACTGGCTTCAACACGAGCACCCAATGTCGCTACTTTACCATTGACACTGACTCGCCCTTCGCTGATCGCTTTTTCGAGTTCGCGACGCGATCCTTTACCAGCGCGTGCTAGTACTTTTTGTAATTTTTCACTCATGTTAACCCTATTGTTGCTCGAGTTCGCTAAGCGCCATCTCAAGCTTACTTTCTGTAAGTTCTGGCAACTGTGCCAAGGACGTCAGTCCAAAATAATGTAAGAATTCTTTGGTAGTGCCGTATATTGACGGCTTGCCTGCAATATCTTTTTGACCAACCACTTTAACCCATTCCCGCTCCATCAGTGTTTTCATAATGTTGCTGCTGACGGCAACACCGCGCAAATGTTCAATTTCACCGCGAGTGATGGGTTGTTTGTAGGCGATTAGTGCCAAGGTTTCTAATAACGCTCGAGAATACCTTGGTGATTTCTCCTGCCATAGTCGGCTTAGCGGCTCACTTAAACTTTCATCTGTTATAAAAGTAAACCCCTTGGCAGTCTCTCGTAATACGATTCCGCGCTCTTGATAGTCGCTTGTCAGCTCATCGAGAAGCGCTTTTATCTCTTTGCTTGATAATTTGAGATGCGATAATACACTATCTTTGAGCATTTTAACCGTCATTGGTTTATCAAATGCAAATAATGCGGCTTCAATCAATTGTTTAGTGCCTTTAGGTGACTTTGGCACGACCATTTCTGGCTCGGTTGAGACTTCGTTCAGGTCGCTTTGTGCTTCGTTGACCATATTTTCTATTCCAATACGTCGTCGGTGGCTAATAAGAAAACATTGAGAGAGTCGTCTTCACTCGCTAAGGCAATACCAATCATTTGCTCTTTACACAGTTGTAAAATCGCTAAAAATGACACCACTGCGCCAGCTCGTCCCTCTTCAACATTAAACAATTGCCAAAACATTAGACTGGTGTTTTCACTTAATTTATCCATGATTTCACTCATCCGCGCTCGCGTCGATAGTGATTCACGTTGAATATGATGATGGACATTTGCCTGCACTTGTTTCATCACTTGAGTAAATGCAAGACTTAGCTCTTTTAAAGTCACTTCACTAAGCGGCGAATCAGCAACCAAGTTATCCGCCTTGATTGCATGGGCAGTGTAGTAATCCCGATCTAATCGAGGCAGCGCTTCAATATCTAACGCTGCCCGCTTGTAGCTTTCGTATTCTTGCAACCTTTTGACAAGCTCCGCACGAGGATCCGCTTCTTCGTCTTCAACGGTTTCTTGCACCGGCAGTAACATTTTCGATTTAATTTGCGCAAGAATAGCAGCCATCAATAGATATTCAGCCGCTAAGTCTAAATTGAGCTCCTTCATTAAATCGACATATTCCATGTACTGCTCAGTGATCCTGCTAATGGGAAGATCTAAGATGTCGAATTTGTGTTTGCGAATTAGATAAAGCAATAAATCTAATGGACCTTCAAACGCCGATAGAAAAACCTGCAGCGCATCAGGCGGAATAAAAAGATCAGTCGGCTGTTTATCTACTGGCTCACCAGCCACCAGTGCGATTGGTTTCCGCGGCGCTAATTCGTCGTTATCTTGCATCAAACTAAACTATCTCGTCGCTAAACAAATGGCGACGGATCGCCAGCACCTTCACGCACTAACACAAAAGGGCCATCTGACATATCAACAACGGTGGTTGGCTGTTCACCAAGGTGACCACCATCGATAATGAGATCGACGTGCTTTTCTAGTTTCATACGGATCTCTTCAGGATCAGACTCTGTCACCACTTCACCCGGTAATATTAACGATGTAGATAAGATCGGCTCACCTAATAATTCCAACAACGCGTGGGCAATATTATTATCAGGAACCCGCAAACCTATGGTTTTACGCTTAGGATTTTGAACCCGCTTTGGGACGTCGCGCGTCGCTCTAAAGATAAAGGTGTAAGGCCCTGGTGTCGCGTGTTTTAGCGCACGAAAACACTGATTGTCATATTTGGCGTATTGGGAAATTTGCGACAGATCGCTACACATTAAGGTAAAGTTATGCGCCTTATCGATTTCCCGTACTCGACACACTTTCTCTAATGCAGATTTGTTATCAAGCTGGCAGCCAATGGCATAGCCCGAATCTGTGGGATAAATAACAACACCGCCGTTTTCGATAATCTCTACCGCTTGCTTTATTAAGCGCTGTTGTGGGTTATCGGGATGAACGTAAAAATACTGACTCATGGTAATCCTTATATTGATAATGCTTAAACAGCTTGTACGTATTCAGGCCACAGCGACCAAACAGGCGTTACACCTTTTGCAAAATACAGATTGCGGCCAAGTTCAATCCAACTCGATGGAAAATGAAAATCACTGCCGGCAGAGCCAAGTAATTCATATTCTTGTGCAAGAGCAGCAAGGTGCTGACGATGTGGCGGCGCAAGTTGGCAGCCTGCGGCTTCAAGTGCATCGCCACCAGCAGCTTTAAACGCAATGGTCAGTTTACGCAGCCATTTTCCCGACAGCTTATAGCCCATTGGATGCGCTAATATCGCTTGCCCGCCAGCTTGATGAATGACATCGATTGCTGACTTCATATCAGGCCACGGACTCGGTACATAGCCAACTTTGCCGCGCGCGAGGTATTTCTTAAAAGCAGTGGCATTATCCTTGACCATACCTTGCTCAATCATATAGCGCGCAATATGTCCGCGACCGATTTGACCTTCGCCAGCAATCGCTTTAGCGCCTTGATAAACATTATCAATTTGCTGGGTCTTTTCAACACGACGGGCGATTTCCATGGCGCGGGCCTCACGGATCTGCGATTGATTTTCCAAATAGGCCACCATCGCTGGATGCTCAACATCAAAGTTAAGGCCGACAATATGAATATCTTTATTTTCCCAACAGGTTGATATTTCAACACCGCTAATTAATTTAAGATCATATTGGTTATCTGTTATTTCTTTTTGAACTAACGCAATACCATCTGTGGTGTCGTGATCTGTTAACGCCAACACGTCAACCCCACGTTCAACTGCACGCGCGGTGAGTTCTTTAGGGGTTAGTTTGCCGTCTGAAACAGTGGTATGGCAGTGCAAATCAAATATCATTGACCAAAAAACCTTACAATTTAATAAAACAATCACAATAGGTGCTTGACATCATCCAACAATTGTTAAATTCTATAGCCACATTTGGGCTGAATAACCAACAATTGATTAATTTTCAGTCTAAAACACGATTTATAATCAACAATTTATATTGAGAATAAAAACTAGTGTCTATTATGCAACAAAAATCTCTGACTATCCTTACAAATCTTTGGTGGTGGCGCGTGAATTCTTCGCGGGCTTAACAGTGGTTGTATAAAAATAAAACAGACAACATTGAAAAACCCGCTTAACGAGCGGGTTTTTTGTTTTTTATTCAACGTAAAAATTCGCAAGCTTTGCAACAACGAAAAAGTAACGCAAATTACAAACAGTGAATTAACCATGATCAAGAGTAAACTAACAAAAAGCAGTTGCCAGTATAGCCAGTACCCCACTGAGCTTTTCTCGCAACTCACACAGGGACGGCATAATGTTATGCTACTTGAATCGAGCGAAATCGATTCAAAAGATGACATGCAAAGCTTGTTGCTATTAAGCAGTGCGATGAAAATCGTCTGTCAGCATCGCGATGTTACGCTTAGTGCGCTTAACAATAACGGCCGCGCATTAGTTGAGCCTTTAGTCGCGCATTTTGCTGATTTAGTTAGCGCCAGCGATGAAATGTCAGTGACATTGAGTTATCCGCTACCTAATCAAGAACTAGACCAAGACAGTAAGTTGCAAGCGTTATCGTCATTTAGTGCACTACGCGAATTAAATGCGTTGCTTAGTCAAGGACAAAGTGATGACGACGCTCACCGTTATATCGCTGGTACTTTTGCTTATGACATGATTGCCTCGGTGGAAAACTTGCCAGAGGTAACAAGCGGCGCCAATAATTGTCCCGACTTTGTTTTTTACGTCATCGAAGATGCGCTACTACTTGATCATCAACGCCAAACGGCAACACTGGTTAATCAATCATTTGATGACGGGATAGCAAATAATCACCAAGCTTTATTAACCGCCATCCAAGATTTTACGCCAACCGCCATCACTGGCAGTGCAATCGCGCAAGATGTTGCCGTTAATATTAACGATGAGGATTTTATTGACATCGTTAAGACGCTTAAACAAGAGATTGTCCAAGGTAATATCTTCCAAGTTGTACCGTCACGAGAATTTTCACTGCCTTGTCCGAATCCATTAGCAGCCTATGTTGAGCTCAAGCGCACTAACCCATCGCCTTATATGTTTTATATAAAAGATCAGGATTTTGTGCTCTTTGGTGCATCCCCTGAAAGTGCCCTTAAGTATGAACAAACGACCAATCAAGTTGAAGTATACCCAATCGCCGGTACGCGCCGTCGCGGCTTTAACAGCGATGGCAGCATTAACGCCGATTTAGACGGCCGTTTAGAGCTGGATTTGCGTCTTGATAAGAAAGAACTTGCCGAACATATTATGCTCGTTGATCTTGCGCGTAATGACGTTGCACGTATTAGTGAAGCAGGTACCCGAAAAGTAGCGGAATTATTAAAAGTCGATCGTTACTCTCATGTAATGCATTTGGTGTCTCGCGTGGTAGGCCAACTGCGAAGTGATCTTGACGCCCTACACGCTTACCAAGCTTGTATGAATATGGGTACCTTAGTTGGAGCCCCTAAAATTGAAGCGTCACGCCTAATCCGCGATGTTGAGCAACAGCGACGCGGCAGCTATGGCGGCGCCGTTGGCTACATTAACAGTGCAGGTGATATGGACAGCTGTATTGTTATCCGCTCGGCCTTTGTCAGAGACAATACAGCCATTGTCCAAGCAGGCGCTGGTGTAGTGTTCGATTCAGATCCCCAAGCCGAGGCTGACGAAACCCGCGCCAAAGCGCAAGCCGTACTCTCAGCAATTGCTGCACAAGGAGGTCTGTAATGACTCAGCTAGACCAACTGTCACAATGTCACGTGTATTTACTCGATAATTTTGACTCTTTCACCTATAACCTCGTCGATCAGTTTCGCGTCATGGGGGTTAAGGTCACCATCTATCGCAACGACCTATCAGCAGATTTCATTATTGAACAAATGAAAAGCAGCGAGCTAAAGCCAGTATTAGTATTATCGCCAGGGCCAGGTTCACCAAGTGATGCAGGTTGTTTAGTCGAGCTAATTGACAAGTGTCGCGGCAAATTTCCAATGCTTGGCATTTGCTTAGGCCATCAAGCTATTGTGCAATCATTTGGTGGCACCATTGGTCTTGCACCGGGTACCGTGCACGGTAAATCCTCAGATATTACGCACAATAATTTGGGACCATTTAAAGATCTAATTAATCCTATGCCTGTCGCACGCTACCACTCGTTGATGGCGACCCAAATGCCAAGCGGATTAAAGGTATTGGCTAATATCGACGACATTGTGATGTCGGTGATGGATGAGACTGAAAGTATCATTGGCTTTCAATTTCATCCCGAATCAATTTTAACCCTAGGCGGCGAAGCATTATTGGTGCAATCGCTTACTCATTTAATGCAAGCTAAGGTTTCTCATGCCAACGCATGAACGCAACCTTGAAATAAAGAAGGAACTGTAATGATCCACGATATTTTAGAACAGCTCTACCGCCAACAAGATTTATCTGTAGAGCAATCACAAGCATTGTTTAGCGAAATTGTGAGCGGCAATGTCGAGCCAATCATGCTAAGTGCATTACTAAGCGCATTAAAAATCAAAGGTGAAACTAGCGACGAGTTTGCTGGCGCCGTCTTAGCATTAAAACAAGCCGCCTTGCCCTTCCCACGCCCTGACTATTCATTTATCGATAGTTGTGGCACTGGTGGTGATGGCTCAAATACCATCAATATTTCCACCGCAAGTGCTTTTGTTGCTGCCGCTTGTGGTATCAAAGTAGCCAAACACGGTAACCGTAGCGTATCGAGTAAATCAGGCTCCGCCGATCTACTTGAAGCCCTTGGCATCAAATTGGATATGTCACCTGAGCAATCGCGCCATTGTTTAGATAACTACAATCTGTGTTTTTTGTTTGCAGTGCAGTATCACCAAGGGGTTCGTTTTGCAGCCCCTGTGCGCCAAGCCCTTAAAACCCGCACTATTTTTAACGTATTAGGACCAATGATTAACCCAGCTGCGCCAAATCGTCAGTTAATGGGCGTGTATGATAAATCGCTAATTGAACCAATTGCTCACACCCTTAAACAGACTGGCGTCGAACGTGCGCTGGTGGTTAATGGCAGCGGTCTTGATGAAATGGCCATTCACGGCCCAACCGATATAGCCGAGTTAAAAGATGGCGAAGTAAAGGTCTATCAAATTACACCGCAAGACATGGGAATTGAAGCGTTTCCACTTGATGCATTAACGGGTGGTGATGCGAAGGAAAATGCCGCCCTAATCACTGATTTACTGCAAGGCAAAGGCAAAACCGCCCATGAATATGCGGTAGCCGTTAATGTAGCCGCTACCCTTTATTTAACGGGTCAGTGCCAAGATATTAAAACTGGCGTTGAAGTAGCACTTAATAGTATTCGAAGCGGCGCGCCATATAAGGTGGTTGAACAACTCGCCGCAGCAAGTAAGGAATTTAACGCATGACAGTAACACAACAAATGATCGATGGCCTGCGTGTGACAGGTACAGTACTGGATAAAATTGTTGCCGATAAACCTGCGCAAATTAGTCAATTACAGCAGCGTTATGCCGCTAATGAGATCATTAAAGCTCTCAAGCCATCAACTCGCAGTTTATTTGAAGCACTAAGCGGTGAGAATGCTGGCTACATTTTAGAATGTAAAAAAGCCTCGCCATCCAAAGGTCTGATTCGCGATGATTTTGATTTAGTCGAGATTTGCGGTGCCTACCAACACTACGCTGCAGGGATCTCGGTATTAACCGATGAAGCCTATTTCCAAGGTAAATTTGAATATGTTAAACAAGTACGTGAACTGCTTGAGCAACCTATTCTGTGTAAAGACTTTTTTGTCGACGCTTATCAAATTCACTTAGCGCGCTACATGGGAGCAGATGCCATTTTGCTAATGCTTTCAGTGTTAGACGATGACAAGTATATCGAGCTAGCGAACGTCGCCAACCAATATTCAATGGATATTCTCACCGAAGTAAGTAACGAGAAAGAACTAGAGCGTGCGCTAGCTCTAGATGCCAAGATTATTGGTATTAACAATCGTGATTTACGTGATTTATCGATAGATCTAAACACCACTAAGAAGTTTGCCCCAAAAATCGGTGATGATCGCATTATAATCAGCGAATCGGGTATTAGCACTCATCAACAAATCACCGATTTAGCACCATTCGCAAACGGCTTCTTGGTCGGTAGTTCACTAATGGCACAAACAGATATCGACTTAGCCTGTCGCCAACTTATTTTTGGTGAAAACAAAATTTGCGGCCTTACCGATAATGCTACTGCGCACGGCGTAGCAGCTGCTGGCGCAGTTTATGGTGGCCTTATCTTCGCTCCTAAATCGCCGCGCTACGTAACGCCTGAGCAAGCACTCGACGTTAAAGCAGGCGTTAACCTGAAGTTTGTTGGCGTATTTGTTAATGAAGAACTTGATGATTTAATCGAGATAGCAACCAAGGTATCGCTCGATGTTGTTCAGCTGCACGGCAACGAAGATTCTGATTACGTGACTGCGCTGAAACAACAGCTACCAAACACCCAAGTGTGGCAAGCGCAGCGTAGCGACCAACTAAATGACATTAACGCCAGTGATGCAGATCGTTTATTGATCGACAGCGCGGTGGTTAATGATCACAGCGTGCAGTTTGGCGGCACAGGCGAAAGCTTTGATTGGGAACTAGTACCAAGCGAGTTAAAAACACAGTCAATGCTCGCTGGTGGCCTTGGCCCAGACAACATCAAACTGGCAGCTCACAGTGGCTTCTTAGGACTTGATATTAACTCGGGCGTGGAAACTAGCCCTGGGGTTAAAGATCTCGTCAAAATTAAACAAGTAATGCAACAAATTAGACAATATTAGGATTTTAAACAATGAGTAATACCTCTCCCTACTTTGGTGATTTCGGTGGCATGTTCGTGCCAGAAATCCTAGTACCTGCCCTTGAGCAGTTAGAAAAAGCTTTTGTCGACAGCCAGTCTGACGAAGATTTTCAAAAAGAATTTACCGATCTGTTAAAAAACTACGCAGGTCGCCCTACGGCGCTAACGCTTACCACGCGTTTTAGCCCAAATCCGAATGTAAAAATCTACTTAAAGCGCGAAGACTTGCTCCACGGTGGTGCCCATAAGACCAATCAAGTATTAGGTCAAGCCCTACTCGCTAAACGCATGGGTAAAAACGACATTATCGCCGAAACAGGCGCCGGTCAACACGGTGTGGCTACGGCTCTTGCTTGTGCGCTACTTGGTTTAAAAGCGCGAATTTATATGGGCGCCAAAGATTGTGAACGTCAGCAGCCAAATGTGTTTCGTATGAAATTAATGGGCGCAGAAGTTATCCCAGTAACTGCGGGTAGCGGCACGCTAAAAGATGCGGTAAACGAAGCATTGCGTGACTGGTCAGCAAGTTATGAAAAATCTCATTACTTACTGGGCACCGCGGCGGGCCCTCATCCATTCCCAACCTTAGTTCGTGAGTTCCAAAAAATGATTGGCGAGGAAGCTAAAAAGCAAATCGTCGCAGTTGAAGGCCAACTACCTGATGCCGTTATTGCTTGTGTTGGCGGTGGTTCAAATGCGATTGGCATGTTTGCCGATTTTATCGACGAAAAAGACGTTGCGCTAATTGGCGTTGAACCTGCTGGTAAAGGTCTTGATAGTGGCCTACACGGCGCAACTATCGGCAAAGGTCGCAAAGGTATTATTCACGGTACTTACACCTATTTAATGCAAGACGGTGATGGCCAAATTGAAGAGTCTTACTCGGTATCTGCTGGTCTAGATTACCCTGGTGTTGGGCCGCAGCACGCGCATTTAGCAGCAACAGGTCGAGCAAAGTACGAATCAGTCACAGATGATGAAGCACTTGAAGCGTTTCAACGTCTTGCTCGCTGTGAAGGTATCATTCCAGCGCTAGAATCGTCACATGCCCTTGCCTACGCCTATAAAATGGCCGAGCAAGCAACAGAGCCGATGACATTATTGGTGAATTTATCAGGCCGTGGCGATAAAGATCTCGCCCATGTTACCCAAGTTTTACAAGAGCGAGGAGCTGCTCATGACTAATAGATATCACGAGCTATTTAGCCAGCTCAAAGCAAAAAACGAAGGCGCTTTTGTTCCTTTTGTTGCCATTGGCGATCCAAATCCTGAGCAATCATTAGCGGTTATCGATACCTTAGTGAACGCTGGTGCCGACGCGCTAGAGCTTGGTATTCCATTTTCAGATCCAAGTGCCGATGGACCAACCATTCAAGCGGCAAGCGACAGGGCTTTAGATGCGGGCACAACACCAGATGTGTGTTTTGATATTATCGCCAAAATCCGTGCTAAGCACCCACAAACGCCGATCGGTCTTTTGCTTTATGCCAACCTTGTGGCGAGCAACGGCTTGGATACTTTCTTTGAAAAATGTACCAAAGCTGGTGTTGATTCGGTGTTAATCGCCGATGTGCCGCTACGTGAAAGCGCGCCGTTTAAATCAGCTGCCACTGCCGCAGGTATTCAGTCAATTTACATTGCGCCGCCAAATGGCAGCGAGCAAACATTAAAAGCGGTTGCCGAGCACAGCGAAGGTTATACCTACTTATTGTCTCGCGCTGGTGTGACGGGTACAGAATCAAAGGTACAAATGCCAGTCAATCACTTGATTGATACCCTTAAAGCAAACAATGCACCGCCGCTATTACTCGGTTTTGGTATCTCTACACCAGATGATGCGAAAAACGGCCTAGCAAGCGGTGCCGACGGCATTATTAGCGGCTCAGCCGTAGTGAAAATTATTGAGAAAAACCTCAATAATAATTCACAAATGCTAAGCGAGCTAGGTGAGTTTATTGGCGCGATGAAAGCTGCCACAAAATAGCCTGCTTGTAATATAGCCCGTCTAAAATAGCCAGCAATCGCTGGCTATTTTTTTATCGACAAACTCAGAGGCCTAGTGACAAGCTCGCGTCTGTTTGATTACAATATCCAGCAATACATATAAATAAGAATCAACGTTTTATGAAGCACCTTCTCGAATACCTGCCACTTGCCGCCTTTTTCATTAGCTACTATTTATTCGACGTGTATACCGCGACTGCTGTGCTCATTGGTGCTACGGTATTGCAACTAATCGCCTTACAAATCATTTTCAAAAAAATAGAACGTCAAAACTGGATTGTATTTGGCGTAGTGAGCGTGTTTGGTGCCCTCACTCTTTATTTCCACGACGACAATTTCATCAAATTGAAACCATCAATTATTTATGGCGTATTCGCCTTAGTACTTTTAGGTTATCAATTAGTAGGCCAATCAATCCCGCAGAAGCTGATGGGGAGTGAAATAGACGCACCATCGTATGTTTGGCGTAACCTGTCATTTGGCTGGGCAGCGACCTGTGTTATTGCTGGCGTTTTAAATTTCTGGATTGCCTTTAATCTAAGTCTAGATACTTGGGTTAATTTTAAAGTCTTCGGCCTAACCGCCCTTACCTTCATTATGTTCATTTGCTCTGGTGTGTATATCTACAAATACATGCCTAGCGATGACGCACAGTAATAAATTAGGAACAAGTTTTATGTGGTATATGATTCATGCAACCGATGTTGCAAACAGTTTAGAAAAACGTTTAGCGGCCCGTCCAGACCATCTAGCTCGTTTAAACGAGTTACAAGCCCAAGGACGTTTGTTACTTGCAGGGCCAACGCCTGCTATCGATAGCGAAGATCCTGGACAAGCAGGCTTTAGTGGCTCATTAGTGGTTGCTGAATTTGAAAGCTTAGAGGCAGCACAGCAATGGGCAGACGTTGATCCATATGTTTCTGCTGGCGTCTATGAAAGCGTTGTCGTAAAACCTTTTAAAAAAGTGCTTCCTGCCTAAAGAAAACTGTTGATGAAAGATAATAGTGCCAGAATCAAACTAACCATAGATCGCCTGCAACCAGGAGTTTATATCAAACTGCCTGTGCGATGGAACGCGCACCCTTTCATGTTTAACCAATTTAAAATTACGTCGCAAAATCAAATTGCGTTATTAAAGCAAGCAAACATCAAGCACGTTTACGCGATTCCTAGTAAAAGCGATGCTCATCCGTTACCTGTCAAAGAAGATAGTGCGCCAGCGAACGTCGAAACTGAACAAGACACAACGCTACTCAAAAACAAGCTTAGCGATAAAGAGCAACAAATCCTCGCGATGCAGCAGCATCGCCGAGCCATCAAAGAGTGTGAACAAGCTTATCAAAACGCCTTGAGTAAAGTGCGCTCTTTAACTTCCAAGGTACAATCTCGTCCTCTAGTGGCAATGGAAGAAGCTCAAAGTGTAATGGCTACCATGACTAAGGCCCTGCTAGGTAAGGACGACTTAGTTCTTCATTTGGTTGGTGATGATCGCGACGATATGGACAGCCACCAGCACGCAGTATCGGTATCGGTATTGGCGATGATGATTGGTAAGAAAGTTGGTTTAAAAGAAAGTGAGATTAGTGACCTAGGTACCGCAGGATTGCTGCACGATATCGGCAAGTTGAAAATTCCTAGTCAATTTTACACCAGCAAAGACGTAACACCTGCCAAACGAAAATTTGTTATCGAAAAGCATCCGGAATACTCCATTGAATTTATCAATAACGTGCCATCAATTAATGACACTGTTAAACGATTAATTAGCGAACATCACGAATATGCTGACGGTAGCGGCTACCCTAAGGGTTTAACAAAGGACAAATTACATCCACATTCACTGATTATTTCGATGGTTAATTTGTATGAAAACCTTTGCTATCCCTATGACGAGAGCAAGGCTCGCACACCAGCACAAAGCCTTAGCTATTTGTTTGCCAGTAAGAAGTCTCAGTTTGACGAAAAACAGCTAAGTGCCTTCGTTAAATCGCTTGGCATTTACCCACCTGGAACTTTAGTCAAATTAAATAACGGCCAAATTGGCATAGTTATCACCGTCAATACGGCAAAACTGCTAGCACCTTGTGTCATGGTGTTTGATGAAAAAATTCCCCGCGATGAGGCAGCAATCATCGATTTAGACCAAGAAGAAGTCACGATTGAGTCTGCGCTTTCACCTCGAAGTGTTGAGCCGCATATCAAAAATTATCTCAATCCACGCTCGCAATTATCTTTTTTCATCGAATAATAAAATTAGCTGTTGCTCAATTTTTTTGGTGGGATAGAATCAAACGAAGCGTTTAAGTTTTACGCAATAATAATTTAAAAAAGAAGTATTTATGAAAGTAATTTCCTTTAACATTAATGGCCTCCGCGCTAGGCTTCATCAACTAGAAGCCTTAGTAAATAAGCATCAACCAGATGTAATTGGCTTACAAGAAATCAAAGTCGATAACCCTCAATTTCCGCTCGACGCTGTAGAAGCACTAGGTTACAAGGTGTTCTATCACGGCCAAAAAGGTCACTACGGTGTTGCGTTAATGACTAAATTGGACGTTGAAGACGTTCAATACGGATGGGAAACAGATACGGAAGATGCGCAGCGCCGGATGATTATGGCTACTGTTACTACTGCTGCTGGCAACAAAGTGCGCGTGTTAAACGGTTACTTCCCACAAGGGGAAAATCGCGAGCACGAAACTAAATTCCCTGCCAAAGAGAAGTTTTATCAAGATCTGCAGGATTATTTAGAAAAGAATCACACCAATGATGAGAATGTCATTGTGATGGGTGACATTAACATTTCACCAACAGACTTAGATATTGGCATCGGTCCAGACAATGCCAAACGTTGGTTGCGCACAGGTAAATGTAGCTTCCTTCCAGAAGAGCGTGAATGGCTAGCGCGACTACAAGGTTGGGGACTAGAAGATACTTTCCGACTGTTACATCCGGAAACCAATGATAAATACAGCTGGTTTGATTATCGTTCACGCGGCTTTGACGATAATCGCGGCCTGCGCATTGATGTAATATTAGCGACTGAAAACCTCAGTCAATACTGTGTTGAATCGGACGTCGACTACGAATTGCGAGGGATCGAAAAACCTTCTGATCACGCGCCTATTTGGTCATCGTTTGAATTTTAAATTTAACCATAACTCGCACTGTTATTAGTACCAGTGCGTCATGTGAGATTTTAATATGATAACTATAAGACAGGCAGTCCTTGGCGATCTTTACCATGTAAACGCCATTTATAATCACTTTATAGAGCACTCTGCTATCACTTTTGACGTTGAGCCTTGGTCAATCGCCCAACGCTTGCAGTGGTATCAAACAGCTATTTTAAAGCAGCGCCATATTTTGCTAGTCGCTGTTCAGGACGATAAAGTTATCGGTTTTGCCTACAACGGTACGTTTAAAGCCAAACAAGCCTATGCTAGCTCAACAGAGGTTACCGTTTACAAAGCACCAGATTGTGAGGAAAAAGGCGTCGGACGTGCCCTCTATCGCCATCTACTCAATGCCTTAAAATCTCAAGATTACAATCGCGCTTACGCTTGGATTACTCTGCCAAATGACGCATCGATTGCCCTGCACCACAATATGGGATTTGAAACTGTTGGAACCATGGGCCAAGTAGGTAAAAAATTCGACGAGTTTCATGATGTCGCTTTGTTAGAAAAAGTCTTAACTAATGAGACAGAACAAGAGCCAGCCTAGTTAGGCGAATAACATTTACATGATCAACCTTTGCCTTATCGCGGTTTGTTCCTTAGTGCTTGTGAGCATAAAACCGTTACCAACGCTAAGCGAGCTCAAAGGCAAAGGTATCGCGTTTCATTTATTTTGCGCTGCAACCCTCACCCTCATTTTACTCGCCTCCCTCACTGGTGGCTTATCCCCGCAAATGCCAATGCACTTTATGGGATTAGCGGCAGTATCACTAGTAATCGGCATTAGACTTTCATTATGTGCAGTCGCCATGGTTATAGCCTCTTTAGTGTTAATAGGCGAATTAGCCATAAGTGACATTGGTGGCTATTGGCTAGCCGGCTACATAATTCCGCTCTTTGTCTTTGCTAAATGGGTGCAGCTCACCAAACATCGCAACCTTTGGCGCTTTTCATTCGTCACTGCTGGTCTTGGCAGCACCATTATCTTCTGCGTGAAAACACTTGGCTTATCACTCTATTATGTTTTTGTATCAAATGTCGCTGTCGATGCGGTATTAAACCAGTATATAATTCTCAGCCCATTGTTTTGGCTACCAGAGTTACTGTTTAATGCGACAGTTCTGATTACGTTGTTACAACACCGCCCCCAATGGGTTTTACTTTATCGTTAAGCCAATTAGAAGTTTTCTATGATTTATCAATGCCCGCTTTGCCAATCAGCACTAAACCTATCAAACAACGACAAACAACTCATTTGTCATAATAACCACAGTGTCGATCGGGCAAAACAAGGCTATTTCAATCTATTACCTGTTCAAAACAAAAAGTCAAAGCAGCCCGGCGATAGTAAAGAGATGATTGCTGCACGAGAAGCTTTTCTCGCAGGCAACTACTATCGGACGTTGGCTCATGCACTAGAAAAGCTAGTGCAGTCACTAGCAAAAGACAAAACAACCATTCTCGATATTGGCTGCGGCGAAGGCTATTACTCAAGAGCAATTTGCGAAGAGAACGGTTGGCAACACTTTGGCTTTGATATTTCAAAGCCCGCTGTCATGAGAGCGGCTAGAAAAGATCCGGCAGGTGAATACGCGGTTGCCAGCTCGGAGGCCATGCCATTTATCAATGAATGCGTTGACGTCGCCTTTAAAGTCTATGCACCTGTCAGCGATACTGAATTGCTTCGCGTGTTAAAAACTGGCGGACATTTCATCAATGTCACACCGGCGCCACGTCATTTATGGCAACTGCGAGAGTTTATTTATCAAGAAGTACGTCCGCATCAAACGCAAGACACACTATTTACAGGCTTAGAGCGCGTAAACAGTGAGCAACTGACTTATACAATAACACCAAGCGCTGAAGACTGTATTCGATTATTGGATATGACGCCTTTTGCTTGGAAAGCGACACCAGAAATACGCGAGAAAATAAAAGCGGCTTGCCCTTTTGAGATAGAACTGGACTTTCTAGTCACACTATTCAAAAAGCCATAGCAAACTGATTTGTGTACTACGGCAATTCAAATGCCTTATTGAGTTTGCTATAGGCTTGATTAAGCAGTAATGCCATGTCTTTATAGGATGCTTTGCGAGAAATGGGAGCTACATTAATTCCCGCGTTAATCATTTGACTGCGAATATCACTGCACCAACTAATTAAGCCAAGCGGCAACGGCTGCTTGGCGCGATGCCCTAGCCAAATTAAACTTTGATAAGGAATACTCAACACCAACAACGACATTGCAAGTGCACGAGGCATGACTTCATGACCGAAATAGAGATATTGAGCAACAAAACTTAAGCAGGCGATGCCCGCAGCACTTTTCTGCAATAGCTTCGACAACTTAATAATCTTAGGATCAGGAAAAATCACCGAAAGTGCACGTTGCTCAGGCCATAATGCCTGATACTCTCTGCCCTGCTCGATCAAAAGTTTAATTTCGGTCATAAAACTCTCAAATTAATGATAATTATTCAAAAAACTGCGACACAAAAATACGACTTAAGTATATAATCACATTCTTAATTTAATGCCGATTATCGCGTCGAAATCTGTAGATATTTAATTATTGTAGTGGCTCGCCTCTCACTTTACTAGCCCCACAATCTTTAGAACCTATAGAGCGGTAATCATCATCTTTGTCCGATATGTTAGGAAACCCCAATGCACAATTCGCTGGTCTTTGTTTTAAATTGTGGCAGCTCATCACTGAAATTTTCATTAATCGACGCTAAGTCTCACGATGAAATTTTAAGTGGCCTTGCCGACGCTCTAGGTTCTAGTAACCCCATTATTAAATATAAATACCAAGGTGATAAGAAAACGATAGCGTTAAATGCCAATGCAATGCACCAAAGCGCCGTCGATACAATAGTTACCTTACTTAGCGATTTATCATTAAACGACGCAGTCATTGCGGTCGGACATCGCGTTGTACATGGTGGCGAGCTATTTACGCAGTCGGTAGTTATCGACAATCAGGTCATCGAGCAATTGGAAGCCATTTCCAAACTTGCACCACTGCACAACCCTGCTAACCTCATTGGCATCAATGCGGCGCAACAGGCATTCCCTAACCTAGCCCAGGTTGCTGTGTTCGATACCGCATTTCATCAAAGTATGCCAGCAAAAGCCTTTACTTATGCACTGCCCCACGCGCTTTATAAAGAGCACGGCATTCGTCGCTACGGTTTTCACGGCACCAGCCATTACTTCATTACTCAACAAGCTGCGAAGATGCTTGATAAAGATGTGTCAGAAACCAATATTATCAGCGCCCATTTGGGTAACGGCGCTAGTGTCACCGCCGTCAAGAATGGCCAAAGTGTTGATACCAGTATGGGCTTAACACCACTTGAAGGACTAGTAATGGGGACCCGCTGCGGCGACGTTGATCCAGCGATCGCGCAATATATGATTGACCAACTTGGCTACAGTAATGACGAAGTGAATAACGTCTTTAACAAACAAAGCGGTTTATTAGGACTTTCAGAATTAACAAATGATTGTCGCGTGATAGAAGAGCGAGCGCAACAAGGCCATGCCGGTGCTAAACTGGCCCTTGATGTCTTTTGTTACCGCCTCGCCAAATACATTGCTTCATACACAGTACCACTTGGCCGCCTAGACGCTATCGTTTTCACTGGTGGCATCGGTGAAAACTCAGATCTGATTCGCGCCAGCGTTATTGAGCAACTTGAAATCTTCGGCCTAGCGCTCGATGAGCAAGCAAACCTAGACGCTCGCTTTGGTAATCAAGGCGTTATCACCAAAAACAGCGGTGCCAAAGCAATGGTTATCCCAACTAACGAAGAATTAGTGATTGCCCTTGATGCCATCGCTTTAACTCAGGAGTAGATCATGGCTAGAACAATAATGTTAGTGCCTGTTGGTTTTGGTGTTGGTTTAACCTCTGTCAGCATGGGATTAGTACATGCCATCGAACGTCATGGCATTAAAGTAAACTTTTTCAAACCTGTCGCCCAGCCAGTAACGGGCGACGTTGGCCCAGAGCGTTCAAGTACCATTATCGGTCGCAACCCGAATATTGAGCCACCGAAACCGCTATCGCCTAACTACGTTGGCAAGCTGATGAGTAGTGGTAAGTCGGATATTCTGCTGGAAGAAATCGTTGAACAAGCAAACCTTGCCCAAAGCGATAATGATATTTTAATCATCGAAGGCTTGGTGCCAACCCGTAAGCAACAGTACACTTCGCGCCTCAATAACTTAATCGCCAAAGCGCTCGATGCCGAAGTGGTTTTTGTTACTTCGCCAGGTAGCGACAGCGCGATCCAACAAAAAGAGCGCATTGAGCTTGCCTGTCAGCCATTTGGTGGTACCGGTGCTGAGCGAATCTTAGGCTGTATCGTTAACAAAATTAACGCCCCTATCGATGACAATGGCGTATTACGTCAAGATCTTGAAAATGGCGGTAATACTTCTAACCAACAACAAATGGAAGTGTTCCAACTATTTGGTCGCAGCCCAATTCGCGTTTTAGGTTACATCCCTTGGAACGAACAAATCATTGCGCCGCGTGTTATCGACATAGCCAATCATTTGAAAGCTCGAATCATCAACGAAGGTGAAATTCACAGCCGTCGTCTACGCAGTATTACTTTCTGTGCCCGCAGTATTCCAAACATGGTTGAAAACTTTAGCGCCAATAAATTGTTGGTTGCCTCGGGTGATCGCTCAGATGTGATTGTATCAGCCTGTCTAGCAGCGATGAATGGCGTAAAAATCGGCGCTTTACTGCTAACCAATGGTTATGAGCCTGAACAACCTGTGATGGATCTGTGTCAGCAAGCGATGGCAACAGGCTTACCAATTTTGTTGGTTGATACCAATACATGGCAAACATCGATTGATCTGCAAAGTTTCAACGACGAAGTGCCGGATGATGACGTTGAGCGCATCAACAAGGTTGATGAATTTGTCGCCAGCCATATCGACAAACATTGGATCGGCTCGCTAACGCATGCCTCTAGCCGCCAGCGCCGCTTATCACCAGCAGCCTTTAGATATCAGTTAACTGAGATGGCACGTCGCGCCAATAAGACAGTGGTATTGCCAGAAGGTGAAGAGCCGAGAACTATCAAGGCCGCGGCGATTTGTGCACAGCGCAACATTGCAAACTGTGTGTTGTTAGGTAATCAAGAAAATATCGAATTAATTGCCACCCAACAAGGTGTGGAATTAGGCGCCGGTGTGACTATTGTTGACCCACAAGAAGTTCGTCAGCGCTATGTCGAGCCGATGGTGAAATTGCGCGAGCACAAAGGTCTTACTGAAGTAGTGGCTCAAGAGCAGCTAGAAGACAATGTTGTTTTGGGCTCTATGATGCTGGCACAAGATGAAGTTGACGGACTAGTATCTGGCGCCATCCACACCACCGCTAATACTATTCGCCCACCACTGCAATTGGTAAAGACAGCCCCTGATGCGAGTTTAGTGTCTTCTGTATTCTTTATGTTATTGCCGGACCAAGTGCTTGTTTATGGTGATTGTGCAATTAATCCAGATCCAAATGCCGAACAGCTTGCAGAAATCGCTATTCAATCAGCAGATTCAGCGATTGCCTTTGGTATCTCTCCAAAAGTGGCTATGATTAGTTACTCAACGGGAACATCCGGCAGTGGCTCTGACGTTGAAAAAGTGCGTGAAGCAACCAAAATTGCTCAAGAGCGCCGCCCAGACTTAATTATCGATGGCCCACTACAATACGATGCGGCGATTATGAAGAACGTTGCCGCATCCAAGGCGCCAAACAGTCCAGTAGCAGGACAAGCCAATGTGTTTATCTTCCCAGATTTAAATACTGGTAACACCACCTATAAAGCTGTGCAACGAAGTGCCGATTTAATAAGTATTGGCCCAATGCTCCAAGGTATGCGTAAACCGGTCAATGATTTATCACGGGGTGCATTAGTTGACGATATTGTTTACACTATCGCCTTAACCGCAATTCAAGGAAAACAAGCTCAAAATCATGAACACTAAATTTTTAATGCCGATTGGCGCTAGAATCAAAGCAATAATTATTGCATTAATGGCATTAACGCTTGCCGCTTGCGGCGACGAAGAATCTAAAAAGATGCCTGAAGATGTCGCAAAAGAATTCGTTGAAGCCATCTATAATTCGAAAGATATTAAGGCAATTAAAAAACATTCTGTGAAGCGCGTTGCAGGCTTAGTCGATCATTACCGCAGTATCAAAATGATCCAGCGTAACATGATGCAGCTTTCATTGGATTCTGCCACGATTCAAGTGACAGATGTTGGTGGCGATTTCTTTCGTAAGTCGAAAAAAGACACCAAGGTCGAACTACACATTCGTGGTAAATATCAAGGCGGCGTTGTTGCAGATGATCGATTCCTTACCATGACTTGGGAAAACAACCGCTGGAAAGTGAAAAAAATCTCAAAATCCTAACTTATAGGTGCTAATTGCGTAAAAACCGGACAGTTGTCCGGTTTTTTTTGCGTTTAGTTTAATTACTTCTAAACTTAAAACGTATGCAGTCGATACTGTCATTGAAGGGACTCAGATGAAGTTTATCCGCTGGAATTTACTTCAGAACCGTATTAGCGAATACAAGTATTATCGCCTTTCAACAAAGAGTCTTTTATGAACATTAAACTCAAATTACTCCTTAGTACCGCCCTACTAGTGATCAGTATGTTACTGATGCTAGGGTTACAAATGTACAGCCTCAACACCATGCACAGCCTTTTAGAAGGCGTTGAAACTGCAGATGCAATTGATAAAGGCGTTCTTCAATTACGCCGCAACGAAAAAGATTTTCTGGCCCGTAGAGACGAAAAATACATCGGAAAATTTCAAAAGAACGTTGCGAAAATTAAATCCCATAGCAATAACCTCAAAACCACATTCCGAGAATTTGATCTTAGCGTTGGTAAGATCAATGAGTTTGACGATATCCTGAGCCAATATCAAAGAATATTTGAAAAGCTCAACCAGCAACAAAAAACCATTGGCTATAAAACTGATCTTGGATTACAAGGACGTTTAAACATTGCTTCACAAGAATTATTAAGTGCTATCGGCAATGGAGATCATCGTGCAACTAGCGAATTATTCCAATTGAAAGCGATAGAACGACAGTTCATGTTGCAACCATCTGACGAAGCACTACAAACGATGAATGATACTATTGCAAGTTCTTCGCAGTTAGACGCCACTGCACCAACGCTATTACGTGACTACCAAAATTCATTCAGCGCCCTATTTGAAGCCAAGAAGACTTTTGGCTTCAATCAAAAACTCGGCATCCTCGGAAATATGCGGGCAACGGTACACAAAACCGAAACCTTACTTGAAGACATAGTAGCAAGTAATAAAGCAAAAATTCTTGAGACAGAAAATTCAATCGCCTATTTTCAGTTTTCGCTATTTTTCATCATATTAGCAATTGCTATCGCCATTTCGCTAGCAACTTCTCGCAGTATACTACGCCCTATCGAGCAGCTAAGAGACCTAATGATAACCATTGGTGAGACCAAGAATTTAGGGCTACGAGCAAAAGACGACGGTAACGATGAAATAGCTGAGATGTCGACGCACTTCAACCAGATGGTTTCGCAATTTAGAAGCTTGATCACCGAAGTTAATTCTTCAGTCGTCGCGCTAAATGATGCAACTAATCAATTGGCCAATAATGTTGCAGTAACGACTCAAGGCGTGCAAAGCCAAATGGCTGAAACTGATATGGTAGCTACTGCGATCACGCAAATGGTGGCTACTGTCGATGAGATTTCAAACAATACATCCGATACAGCTAACAAAGCCGAAATGACCAATCAAAATGCCATTATGGGTCAACAAGGTGTAGAAAAAACGATTGAGCAAATTAATCAATTGTCATCTAACTTGTTAGATTCAGAACAGGTTATCACCGCACTTGAGACTGACAGCCAAAGCATCGGTCAGGTATTAGAAGTAATTCGCGGCATCGCCGAGCAAACAAACCTACTCGCTCTGAACGCAGCAATTGAAGCGGCGCGCGCGGGTGAACAAGGTCGAGGATTCGCAGTAGTAGCAGACGAAGTACGCAGCCTTGCAAGTAAAACGCAGGACTCAACCAAAGAAATCGAATCTATTATTTCTCAATTCCAAGGTCGAACTTCTGAGATTGTCGCACTGATGGCAACCTGTCGTGACCAGGGTGAAATCAGTGCAGAGCAAGCGTCTAGCACCGGTAAGATGCTGCAAGAAATCACCGATGATGTGTCGGTAATTTTGGGCATGACTCAATCTGTAGCCGCTGCAATCGAACAACAAAGCGCCGTCGCAAGTGAAGTTAACAAACACGTTGTTAAGATCCGCGACGTCACTGACGAAACCTCTGGTTTGTCAGATCAAAACTCGCAAATGAGCAAAGAGGTTGCGACACAATCAGACACTTTAAGCCAAGCAGTTTCTCAGTTTAAAATCTAGTTTACACTGGAACCATCTAACGAAAAGCCGACATATTGTCGGCTTTTTTATGCACCAATATACTCGAATTAAAACTACCAATAGCAAGCAAGTCGTGCGTCATTATTGAAATTAGGCAATACTTGTCTTACAGGCATTAATCGATGCAACACAAACAAAAAAAGCCAATGTCCATCAACGATGGACATTGGCTCTTTAGCGATGTAAATACAGCTAGAAGTTATTCTTTGGCTTCTAATTGCTCGACGCGAGCTTTAAGCTTTTGCCCAGCTCTAAAAGTCACGACACGGCGTGCAGAAATTGGAATATCTTCACCAGTTTTAGGGTTACGACCAGGACGTTCCGCTTTATCACGCAAATCAAAGTTGCCAAAACCTGATAACTTGATTTGTTCGCCACTTTCTAAACAGCCACGTAGCTCTTCAAAAAATAACTCAACCATCTCCTTGGCTTCTTTTTTACTAAAATCCAGATTTTCAAATAGATGTTCTGCCATATCGGCTTTAGTTAAGGCCATATTCTAGTCTCTTAAAGTTGCACCAAATGAATCATTAGCTGCTTTGACTGCTTTTTCGACAACCAATGCAATGTCTTTATCTTCCAAAGTTCGAGTCGCATCTTGCAAAATTAACGCAATCGCTAAACTCTTATATCCATCTTCGATACCTTGACCGCGGTATACATCAAACAAGTTTATGCCAACTAACTGATTTTCGCCAACATTTTGTATGCTTTTTATAACATCTTTTGCATTAACGTCTTCTTTAACCACTAGTGCGATATCGCGGCGGTTCGCTGGAAACTTAGACTGGGCAACGGCTTCAGGTAATTTTCTTTGTAAAAGAGCAGCTTGTTTGATTTCAAATACAATGGTACGACCATTGAGGCCAAGTGCCTTTTCATGCTGTGGATGGATAGCACCGATGAAGCCAACTGACTCATCATTAACGAAAATTTCCGCAGATTGACCTGGGTGAAGCGCGTCTAAATTCGCCTTTTTGAACTCAAATTGCTCAACGTCTGCAGTCACTTCCATTAGCGCTTCTAAATCACCTTTAAGATCGAAGAAATCAACGGCGCGAGATTCTAAATCCCAATGCTCGTCGCTAATGCCACCAGCAATAACACCGGCAATCATAGGATCTTGTGAAATGCCATGCTCGCTGTTGGCGTCTGGGTAGAAACGAAGACCGGTTTCAAATAGACGAACGCGAGATTGCTGACGCTTCTGGTTGTTAGAAACTGCCGCTAATAAGCCTGTCCATAAGCTCACACGCATTACTGACATATCCGCCGAGATTGGATGTGGTAACACCTTAGGCTCAAGCTCAGGGAATAATACCGCTTGTTTCTTAGGATCAACAAAGCTGTAAGTAATGGCTTCGTTAAAGCCGCGTGCAACCATCGCATTGCGTAAATCGTTAACGCTTAGCTCTTTTTCTTTGTGCTCGCTCATTGTTAATAGCGCCGCTGGTGCAACATTTGGAATGTTGTTGTAACCGTATACGCGGGCAACTTCTTCAATAAGATCAGACTCGATGTTGATGTCGAAACGGTAGCTTGGCGATTGACATGTCCAGCCATCGGCGTGTGCTGTTGTTTCAATACCTAAGCGGGTTAGAATTTCAGTCACTTGTTCATCGATAATTGAAATACCGATGATGCGCTCTAGACGGCTGCGACGTAATTCAATTTTATTTGATGTTGGTAAGTGCTCTTCACTAACCGCTTCTACGATAGGACCAGCTTGGCCGCCAACGATGGTTAAAAGCAGCTCGGTAGCACGCTCCATTGCGTCAAACTGTAACTTAGGATCAACACCGCGCTCATAACGGTGTGATGCATCAGTGTGCAAACCGTATTTACGTGCTTGACCAGCAATAGCTAACTTACCGAAAAACGCACTTTCTAAGAAAATGTCTTGTGTTTCATCGTTAACACCGCTGGTTTCACCGCCGAAGATACCTGCCATCGCCAATGCTTTGCTGTTATCAGCGATAACTAATGTATCGTCGTTTAACGTTACTTCGTTACCATCAAGTAGCGTTAGTTTTTCGTCGGCTGTTGGCATACGAACGTCAATGGCACCATCGATTTTTGATAAATCGAACGCGTGCATTGGATGACCAAGCTCTAGTAATACGTAGTTAGTCACGTCTACCACAGCATCGATGCTGCGAATACCACTGCGGCGTAACTTCTCTTGCATCCAAAGTGGTGTTGCTGCTTTAACATCAACACCTTTGATCACACGACCTAGGTAGCGTGGACACGCTTGTGGCGCGCTTAATGTGATTTCAAGCTTATCGTCGATGGTTACGTCAGCAGCTGTAATTTCAACTGGCGTTACATCCATGTTGTTTAATACAGCAACTTCGCGAGCTAAACCTTTAATACCTAAACAGTCAGCACGGTTTGCCGTTAAATCAACATCGATAGACACATCATTAAGCTTTAGATAATCACGTAAATCAGTGCCGATTGGCGCGTCTAATGGCAGCTCTAAGATACCATCGCTGTCATCAGCCATGCCTAACTCGCTAAATGAACACAGCATGCCAAATGATGGCTGACCGCGTAATTTCGCTTTTTTGATTTTAAAATCGCCTGGTAATACAGCGCCAACTTTAGCAACCGCTACTTTTAAACCCAGACGACAGTTTTTCGCACCACAAACAATATCAACTAGCTCATCTTCGCCAACGTTGATTTTCGTTACTTGTAGTTTGTCGGCATCAGGATGTTGACCACACTCTACCACCTCACCAACAACAACGTTGGTAAACTCGGCAGCTACTGGCTCAACATCATCAACTTCTAAGCCAGCCATTGTTAGCTGGGCTGATAATTCTTCGCTACTTACGTTTGGGTTAACCCACTCACGTAACCATGATTCACTAAATTTCATGTGATTAACCCTTATTTGAACTGTTTTAGGAAGCGCGCGTCGTTTTCGAAGAACGAACGTAAATCGTCGACACCGTATCTAAGCATGGTTAAACGCTCTACACCCATACCAAAGGCAAAACCAGTGTACTCTTCTGGGTCGATACCAGCGCTGCGCAATACTTCAGGGTGAACCATGCCGCAACCTAATACTTCTAACCAACCGTTTTTACCCATAACATCTACTTCAGCCGATGGCTCAGTAAACGGGAAGTAAGACGGACGGAAACGAATCTCTAAATCTTCCTCGAAGAAGTTCTTAAGGAAGTCGTGCAAAATACCCTTCAACTGAGTAAAGCTCACGTTCTTGTCAACCATTAGGCCTTCCACTTGGTGGAACATTGGCGTGTGGGTTTGATCGTAATCGTTACGATATACACGACCCGGAGAGATAATACGCAATGGCGGCTTTTCTACTTCCATAGTACGAATTTGTACACATGACGTTTGTGTGCGAAGTACTGTTTTAGGATCGAAGTAGAACGTATCGTGGTCGGCACGTGCTGGGTGATGATCTGGAATATTTAACGCATCGAAGTTATGAAAATCATCTTCTACTTCAGGACCCGCTTTAACGCTAAAGCCTAACTCGCCGAAAAAGCTCTCGATACGCTCAATAGTGCGGTTAACTGGATGCACAGTACCAGCGGCAAGGCGACGTCCCGGTAAGCTAACATCAATAGATTCACTAGCAAGCTTTTCGTTTAGCGCAGCAGTGCGAAGCACATTGCCCTTTTCAACGATAGCGCCTTGGATCTGCTGTTTACCTTGGTTAATTAGTTGCCCGGCTTTTGGACGCTCTTCGTTAGATAGCTGACCTAACGATTTAAGCAAGTCAGTCATCTTACCCTTCTTACCTAAGTAAGTTACGCGTACTTGATCTAAAGTATTTAGATCCGTCGCTTGAGCAATCTCTTCTAGTGCTTGCTTAACAATTGGTTCAAGTTGCTGCATTAAGCTTTCCCATACTAATGGTTAATACTGGCCGATAAGATAATAAAATCATCCACCAGCAATTGAATTTGACAAAGGTTGGCAATTCTACGCCATGCGCTGGGTTATTTCTAGGCTAGAGCACTGATTTTTAGTGATACTTTCGTCTTTTTTGTGTTTTATTTTGCCGCGTTCAAATTTGTTGCTGTGATTGTGAACTAAATCGTTATCAAGACATGACAAATGGCGGAAAACTGTTGCGCCATCTGTGCCCTGTCCGTAAAATTCTCGCTCATTTATTTTCGAACTTTTCAGGGTGCATCATGCAACAACAAAACAGCGCGTCAATTATTCTAAAACCCGGCCGCGAAAAGGCGTTAAATCGCCGCCATCCATGGATCTTCTCGATGGCTATTAAAGCGGTGAAAGGCAAGCCACAATTGGGCGAAACTGTTGATGTATTAGATGCTAAAGGCAACTGGTTAGCCTGTGGTGCTTTTTCGCCAGACTCGCAAATTCGCGTGCGTATTTGGTCGTTTGAGCAAGGAGAAGTTATCAATCAAGCATTTTTCGCATCGCGTATTCAATCTGCCCACGATGTTCGCCAAGAGCTGATAAGAGATCAGCAGCTCACAGGTTTTCGTTTAGTCGCTGCCGAGTCTGATTACCTACCGGGCATCACTATCGATCACTATGACAACACCTTAGTGACTCAACTGTTAAGTGCTGGCGCAGAATATAATCGTCACCATATCATCGGTGCGTTAGAAGCTATCTTCCCTAATTACAATATTTACGATCGCTCTGATGTCGATGTGCGTAAGAAAGAAGGTTTAAAACCAGTTAAGGGACCGATTAAAGGCGACGAGCCACAAGAGCTAAGCGTCATCGAAGAAAATGGCGTAAAAATCTTAGTGGACATTCCTGGCGGTCATAAAACAGGTTTCTATTTTGACCAACGAGATAACCGCCGCATCGCTGGTAGTTATTGTAAAGATAAAACAGTGCTTAACTGTTTCAGTTATACAGGTACCTTTGGTATCTATGCCATGAAAAATGGCGCTAAGCATTTTACCAATGTCGATTTAAGCCAAAGCGCGCTGGACATTGCTAAGCAGAATATCGAAATTAATAACCTTGATTTATCGAAAGTCGATTTTATACAAGCCGATGTATTTAAACTATTGCGCCGCTATCGCGATGAAGGTAAGAAATTTGATGTCATCATCCTCGATCCACCTAAGTTTGCCGACAACAAGTCACAACTTAACGGTGCCTGTCGCGGTTATAAAGATATCAACATGGTAGCAATGCAACTGTTAAATCCAGGCGGCACACTATTAACTTACTCATGTTCTGGCCTGATGGCGGCAGATTTGTTCCAAAAAATCGTTGCCGATGCTGCGCTAGATGCAGGACGTGACGCACAAATCATTGGCCGTTTGTCACAAGCCTCTGATCACCCAATCGCCAGTACCTTCCCTGAAGGTTTTTACCTCAAAGGCCTTGCGGTAACCGTGCGCTAGTCTAGCGCACACATTCGTGATAAGTTTAAAAGAAACAGTTATTTAAGGATTTTATCTTGAAAGCAGTAACAGGGTTAACAGTTAACCAGATTGGATTTAATCAGCAGCGTGCCCAAACCCTGTTAGAAAATCATTCGTGGCTCGATGCCATAGGCTTAAGCCTTGGCCAAGAGCGCGCACAAAATGCCTTTAAGTTTTTTGCGACACAGCAATGTAGCGAGCAACACATGGTGGTGCTTGGCTATCCAGCGATTGATTCAAAAGCGCTAATTCGAGAGCTATTATTATCCAATCCCCTTACCGCAGAAAATGTCTTTGACGTGGTGTACTGTGAAGATGTCACAAATCCTCGTAAACCAATTTGTTTAAACTTACCCGCTGGACAAGGAGTTAAGTTTACGCGTTTAGTACACTCTTGGCTAAAACGCGCCGCTTTATTAGTTAAAGACAATCCAGAGAGTGAAGAGAAATATTTTACCGTTGAGCTTGAGCCACTACTTAAAGTGTTTAAGCGCTTACCTAAGGTACTAAGTTTCTTAAACGATCTCGCTAAAAATTTAGATAATGGTTACGCACTATCACACCCAGTATTAGTGAATAACTTTGTATCTCACGAAGCGGATGACTCTTTCCCAATCGTATTTTGTGATAACCCAAACAGCATTAAGCTCTTTGGCGATATCGCACAAGTTACCGAGCAAGGCACTACTGTCGCTAACCATCATTTATTGCAGCCCGGCTTATTACATCAAGCCAATGGCGGCGTTTTGGTGTTGCCGAGCGATCGTCTGCTGGAGAACCCGCAGCTGTGGTTTGAGTTAAAGTCATCCTTATTTGATCGCCAAATTAAGTGGACCAGTGCCAATCACTGGCTCGATCCGCAAGCGATTGATTTAAAAACGCAGATTATTTTGGTCGGAGATGCCCTGTCTTATCGCGGCCTGTTAGATCTCGATCCCGACATCACGCAATTATTTCCGCTAGTTGCCGAAGTTAATCATCAATTCGCCCTCGATGATGACAAAGACTACGTCAAGTATGCAGGTTTTCTGCAAAACATTTCACGCCGAGCTGGTTGTAATGAGCTAAGCCGCGAGGCCTTAGTGGCCTTGATGAACTACTCATCGTTTTTAATTGAGCATCACCAACGTATGTCCCTTGACAGTGCATTACTAAAATCACTCATTCAACAGGCGCAGGTGTTTGCCAACGGCAATGAACATATCGAATCTAGCCATATTATCGAAGCGATAAATGCTTATAACCATCGCAAAAATCGCGTCGCGCAATACAGTTTTGAAGCCATCAAAGACAAACAACTATTGCTAGTCACCGAAGGCAAACAAATTGGCCAAATCAACGCGCTGTCTGTACTCGATACAGACCTTGATAGCTTTGGTGAGCCATCTCGCGTAACAGCCGCCGTGTATTACGGCGATGGCGATATTGGCGATGTGGAGCGCAAAGTCGATCAAGCAGGTAATATTCACGCCAAGGGTGTTGCGATCCTGACTTCGTATTTACACCAAAAATTTGCGATGGATGATGAAATCCCGCTTGATGCCAATTTAGTGTTCGAACAGTCTTACCAAGGTATCGACGGTGATAGCGCCGCGATGGCAAGCTTACTTTGTTTATTATCAGCCTTTGCTAAAAAGCCACTGCATCAAGGAATCGCTGTGACTGGTGCCATGGATCAATTTGGTAATATCTTGGCCATTGGCGGCGTTAATGAGAAAATCGTCGGTTTTTTCAATGTCTGTCAGGCTAATGGCTTTAAAGACAATCAAGGTGTCATAATTCCTAAATCAAATATTGCTAACCTTAATTTGCCAGATGAAATCATCGCGGCAATTGAAAGCGGTCAATTTGCGATTTATCCCGTTGAGCATATTGAGCAAGCAATCGCCCTATCCTTTGGTCTAACGGCAGGTGAAGCCGATGACAACGGTGAATATCCTGCTGATTCCGTCTACGGCGCTATCGCAGCGCGTATTGAGGAAATTAACAATCCACCGCAAGCGCCAGAATCATTCTTATCGCGGCTAAAATTCTGGTAAAACATGCGCCCTTAATGGTCATCGGAGTTGTTAAGCGTACATCTGTTCGCTAATCTAGCGCACAAATTTTAAGAGTGGTTTATAAAAATGATTAAAAAGTCGAGTTACACAAGAGAAGATTTATTAGCCAGTGGTCGTGGCGAGTTATTTGGTGAAGGCAACCCACAACTGCCTGCACCTAACATGTTAATGATGGATCGCATCGTTAGCATGACCGAAGACGGTGGTGAGTTTGGCAAAGGTGAAATCATTGCCGAACTAGATATTACGAAAGATCTTTGGTTCTTCGATTGTCACTTTATCGGCGATCCTGTAATGCCTGGTTGTCTTGGCTTAGACGCAATGTGGCAACTCGTTGGTTTCTACCTAGGCTGGATTGGCGGCACTGGCCGTGGTCGTGCACTAGGTGTAGGCGAATTGAAGTTTACTGGCCAAGTATTACCAGATGCTAAAAAGGTTACTTACAAAATCAACATGAAGCGCGTTATCAACCGCAAATTAGTAATGGGTATGGCAGATGCAACTATGGAAGTTGATGGCCGTGAAATCTACGTTGCTAAAGACTTAAAAGTTGGTTTATTTAGCGATACGACTAAATTCTAAACGCTAGTTGATAGTTAACGACAAACGCCGCACTAGTTTTAGCGCGGCGTTTTAGTTTCTGAAACAGGTTAATTTAGTGGTAATTCGAAATAACGGCTGTCTTTCATTTCATTGGGCACCGATGGCAATGAAGTTTCTTCAAAGCCTAGTTTAAGTAGCAAATTGATGCTCGCTTCGTTGCTAGGCGCCGTCATTGCACACAACCGATTATATCCTTTGTCAAAGTTAGCCCAGTTAACAACTTCCCTCGCCGCTTCACTGGCATAGCCTAACCCGTGTACTTGTTCAAGAAACGCATAGCCAAGATCCGGCATCACAAAATAATCGCGCTTCATTAACCCACACAAGCCAATAGGCTCGCCTGATCCTTTAATGCGCACGCAATGCATGCCAATTTCTCGCGGATAAGTTAGAAATGGGCCGTTTTCGAGAAAATTGATCGCGCTTTGTTTATCATCGACGTAACGCTCACCGATATTTTGCTTAAAGCTTGGCTGGTTAAGTAATTCAATTAAAAACTCAGTGTCATTAACTGTTAACTCTTCAATGATCAAACGCTCTGTTTCAATTCTCATTGTTGTTTCATTCCCTAATACGCAGGCATAAAAAACTGACGTTATCACTAACGTCAGTTTTTATCAAAAGCGATGCTGATTTAGTGATTACACAATATCATCATCTAAATCATCGAGGCTTTGTGCTGACTCTGGATCAACGCTGTTACCGTTAGGTTGTAGCACAACACCATCTTTATTACCGTTAACAATCACTTCTTCTTGGTCGGTAATTGACGGTGGCGGTGTATCTAGCGCTTCAAGTTCATTATCTAATCCTTGAATCAACTCTTTGTCTTCATCGAAGTTGGAATCTAGGTATTGCAACAATGATTCTTGCTCTTCCAAGATCAAGTTTTCATAATCTGACGCATCAACAATTGAGCTTTCGCTTTGCTGACTGTCATTTTCATGAGCAAACCAGACTTCATCAGCATGTTCAACGTCAATAAGAGAAGCATCAAGGCCAATGATATTAACGCTCTCTTCAATTTCAACTCCTCTAGTATCTAAATTCACCTCATTAAAAGCAATATCATTATTACCAATATTGTCAGAGTCAGGGGTAGCGGGAGTTTTAAGTTGTTCCGCATTCTGAGCGATCACAGATTGATTGATAGGCTCAGCCCCTTCCACAAGAAATACTACCGTCGCAGGAGCGCTTTCTGATTTACCGTCAGTCACCGTATAATCAAAATTATACTCTTTAGTCTGTCCCGGTGTTAATTTGTGGATCTGCTCACCTGGAGTAAATTCAATTTCACCATTGACAACACGTGCAGAGCCAAGAATACGTCCTTTATTATCAGTCACCTCAACGGTTTGCCCATGACTAACGTCTTGACCATCGATAGTAACAATACTTAGTGCATCTCCCTCTAAATCAGTATCATTAGCAAGAACATTGACGCGAATAGGCGTATTTTCATCCGTCATTAATGATATTGATTGCTTAAGCGTTAAATCAAAATTATTTAAATTAACACCTTTCATTACTGCATTGTGCCACTGTGCAGCTGTAATCTCACTACCACTAGCAACCTCTTGACCATCCAACATTAATTGACCTTGAGTATACTGGACTTGATAAACAGTATTAATATCTGCGACATCGAGATCCGCTAATTCAAAGTCGCCAATCTGAGTCTTATTCTCAATAATAAGTGACTTAGAACCATTAGCATTATATGTTTGGGTATATAAACTACCGTCGGATTCAAAACTTATCGCAAATCGCCCATCTGGCAAGGCAATTAAATGCACATTTTCTGCATCAACGTTAAGATTATCGAGTGGGCCAGCTTTTACTTTATTGCCAACTTTATTACCATCAGCGCTAAATTTTTGGCTATAAATTGCATCACTATGCCATGCAACAACGAATTCACCATCATCACCGATACCCGTCACACTAGGTAGCTGATCATCTTTGGCTGATGTATTCATGCGCACTCGACTAAGTTCATTGCCATCCCGATCAAATCTTGCAACGTAAATATCATCAGTAGTTGATGTCGTTCCAGCACCACTCCACACTACCACAAAGCTACCATCAGTTAACTCTGTAATATTTGGCGCAGTATCAGCTACCTGTTTACCACTAGATTTAGTATTTAAAACAATAGTGTTACCAAGTTGTTCACCTTCACTATCAAATCGTTTCACCTCTATAGCAGCAGTTTTATCAACACCAGACTGATAAGCCGCCAAAAACTCACCATTTTGACTAGCTATAATAGTCACATCACTTGTTTGCTCACCAAGTGATATTGGCGCATTATATTTCGCCAAAGCTTGATTAAGGAGTTGTATATAAGCCTGCTCACCACGTTGGAATGACAACGCAAAACTATTATCAGACTCAATTAATGCAATATCCGCTACATTGCCATCTTTCAAGTCATTAGGGGTGATATTTTTCGCGATTCCATCTTTTTTACCATTAGCCTTAAATGCTTGCGTATAAACATTAAGAGTAGATGTATCTGGGTTTACCGATGTAAAGAGAACAGCATAGCTACCATCTTGCTGAGTAGACGTAATAAATACTTCGTTTGCCTCAGTAACAATAGGTGAATCAGCTTTTCCAGCTGCGCCTTCAACGACAAAGCTCCCTCCCCAACGATGAATGTTAGCCGTAACTCCAGTTCCTGCAGAAAAACTATAGGAAAAAGTGCCATCTGTTTTTTGATAAAGCTCGCCTTCATAAGGATGCCCCATACCATAATTATATTCGTGCTCCGTTGTAGTCGCAGGCCCGCCATTACTTGGGAATATTTTAGAAATAACAGAACCATAGTGGCCAGAGCCAATATTAGAAATACCGTAGGAATAGAATGCGACGACATTACCGTCACTATCAATAGTTGCACCAATCGAACTTTCAGTTAAGCGATGTCCTGTTCGATAATTAACATAGTCGAGACTACCAACACTGTAACTAGCATTAATAATATTTCCTTGGGCATCTAAATCCGTTCTGTAAAGTTGATTACCTGTTGCATGGAATGATGCATATAATTTAGTAATAGGATCAAAGGCAAGTCCAACAGAATGATAAGAAATACCTTTTTGAACAGGTGTTAGCTGTTGAGTATCACCAACACGTTGATTCGTCGTAGGGTCAATGACCCATGTCCAAGTTTCATAATCAGATGACTCTCCATCTCCATTATTGGCGCTTCGCTTATAACCTGACGCAGTATAGAGCAACAAATTATCAGCTGTTTCAACGACTCGAATATCGCTAACAGTATCAAACTTGTGCGCTTCAACGCTATTATCATAGTCTGTTGTTGAATTACTCTTTCCTTGATAGTAATGCAATGAAACAGATAAATTACCAACCTCATCGTGAACTACGTTAAGATCTGAATCCAAAATCATTGTTTTTAGTTCTGGTTGGTTTGTAAATTCATCTGGCTCAACCCAAGAAACGAGTGTGTTTCCATTCGCCAATAGCAATGAATTGGTTTGTCTCGAAGAGCTAGAATACTCATAACTAACATGACCAGATTCTTGGTAACTTTCTAACGCCACTTCATCTGTGACTGCATTACCACTGCTATCATAACTTCGAACCATAAGATCGGTCGAAATATCTGACGTGTCACGTGTAGGATCATTACTTTCAAAGTTAGATTGATTATATGAATGCCAAAATATGTTGAAGCCTCCGTCAGCTGACGCTGATACTACAACTTCACTAAAACTCTTCTTAGCATTTGCGCTTGCTTGCCCCTGCCACTGATTAACTTCAAACTCATCAGCTAATGGCTGCCCGTCTTTGCTATAAACACGAGCAAATACAGTATTGTTATACTGATTTCCTGAAGTCCCATCAAAAGCAGTCCAAACTCGGACAATATTGCCATTGGCTAATTCGGCTTCCTGATTATTGCCATACATTAGCTCTGTAAATGTCTGTGTTTCAGATACTTTACCAAAGTTACTCGCGGTATTAGGAACATCGGCTTCAACTTTACTATCGCTAATACCAGCTGTATCAATATCAACTTTTTGTAATGCACCAACAGTATCACCATCAGCGCTATACTTTTGTGCATAAACAGCTTTCGAGCCATTGTTTTTCTGACCAATAAAGGTCACTGCATAATCCCCACTATTTCCAATAGCAGTTATTTTAGGTTCAAAGTTCATTATAGCTAAAGTGCTGCTGCCTTTTAACTCAACCGCATTACCATTCTTGGTACCGTCAGCGTTTATTCGCTGCACATAATATTTACCGGTATCACTTCCACCATAAATTAATACCGATGTACCATCATTGCCGACAGCTGCATAATCAAATAAATCTCCGTCACTACGCGAGCTTGTATCGTCTTCGTGTTTTATGCCTGTTGATGCATTATCAAAACCAGTAATAATAATCTCATCAGAAATATCAACCCAAGTGCTTTTATCATCTTGTACTACAGGGACTGCATTTTCTGATCCTCGAACAGTAAAACTTACAGTAGCGCTATCAGTCGCTTCCCCGTCACTAATCGTGTATTCAAAACTAAAGTCTTTCAATTGATCCTGCTTGAGCTTCTCAATCTCTTCGCCAGGAATAAACTCAATTTTTCCATTAATAACACTCGCAGTACCAATAATTTTTCCCTTATTATTAGTAACTTCTACCGTTTGCCCAGAAGATACATCTTGACCATTAATTTGAGTGATAACTAACGTGTCATTATCTACATCACTGTCATTAGCTAAAACATCCAAAACAATAGGGGCATCTTCTTCATAAATAATTTTGGCTCCAGTTTCAACACCGCTAGCATCAAAGCGCTTAGTAAAAATGTCCCCTTCTTCATCATTTTCAAACAGCGCCCAAGTTACAATAAAACCACCGTCATCAAGTGATTTCACTGACGGAGTCTTGTGTGCATAATCTGAATCTGGGTTAATTTGAATTTCTTGACTTACAGCAGTACCGTTCTTATCTATTACCCGAACAAAAATATTGGCCTCATCTGTCATAGTCTCAGATGCATAGACAACGACTAAATTACCGTTAGCTAACGTATCAATACTTAGCTGTGTGATATCTGTGCCTATGTTCATTAAGCCATCACTAACAACTTTTTCGCCTCCAACTTTTTGACCACCCTTATCAAAACGCTGTGTCATAAGTTGATAGATGTTATCTCCCGAAATCTGACCAGAATATTCAGTCATTGCGTACCATGCAATGATATAACCGCCATCTTGTAACTCACTCACAACAGGCCACTTATTAACGTTAACGGCCGATGAGTCACCAGTATAGTTAGTTGTCGACACTTCAGTGACACCACCAATCTTGGAACCATCACTGCTCAAACGCTGTTGTTGTATTTGCCAGCCATCTTCTTGCCACGACAACCAAGTAACAACAAAGCTGCCATTATTAAGTTGCGCCAATTGTGGGCTCATATCATGTATATTATCGTCATTAGTAATAACAACATCTGTCAAAGTTACATTGCCATCTGCATCCACCAATTCAAAACGAACATCAGAAGACACTATGCTACCTGCCCCCCAATGTTCATAAACAGCTGCGAAACCGCCCTCATCCAGAGCCATGATTTCTAATTGATTTTTATACTCATCAAGGCTGTAAGTTAAACTCTGCTCACCAACACCAATTTGTTCAGCATCACTGTTATAGCGCTTAAATTGAGCAATACCTGAACTTCCCTGATAAGCAATAACAAAACCGCCATCAGCTGCCGCTGTAATTGAAGGGGATGACTCTCTACCATATTGATGAACCAATTCACTATCTGTCAGTGCATTTCCATTCGCATCAAAATGTTTAAAGAACACCCCACCACTACTTCCAAAAGTAGACCAGGTCACAACATAACTACCATCATTAAGTACAGCAATATCCGAATATTCTTCTCGAATACCAGAAGTATCACTATTTACTCGCAGCGGCATTTCGTCTCTCGTCGTAAAATCATCATCTTGTGCCACCGGCGCACTATTTGGAATTTCGATAGTTATTTTGTGTACTACCTTAGTTTTAGCTCCTTGTTCATCAAAAGCATTAATAGTTATTTGGGCCTGTTCAGCATTTCCTTGCGCTGTATAAAGGATATCTCCAGTACTCTCATCAATAGTAACGACACCGCTATCTGCACTAATTGTGGTTTTAGAAAAGTCTAATTCACTATCTATATCACGAACATTCCCAACAATAACAACATCGCCATCTCTCACAACGTCAGTATGCGTAAACTCAACTATTGGCGCATCATTAGTACCGATCACATTGAAAGTTACCTGTGCTATTTCACTCTTCAGAGCTTTATCATCAGCAATACGATAATCAAAACTATAACTTGCTATCTCGCCTTCAGGTAATACGTGTAAAACATCACTTGGTACAAAGCGAATTTGATTATTAACCACTGATGCAGTTCCAATTACTTCACCGGAAACGGTAATATCAACTTCCTGTCCTTGCGAGACATCTTGACCGTTTATTTCAACGATAGATAGGGGGTCGTTATTTGGATCACTATCATTAGCTAAGACATCAAGCAACTGTATTTCATCTTGGCCAATTTCATCGGCAGAAACTGCTTCAATCTTTAAGTCATAATCTTTGCCTTTAGCATTAACTAATTGAACATTATTCCACTCATCAACATTGACTAAGCTGCCAGAGGCAACTGCTTCACCATTAACCATGAGCTGACCAGTCGAATAGGTAACTCTAACTTGTTGCGCGCTTAATGCCTCAGAATCAAGAGTAATATCGAAATCACCTCGGCTATTGCCAAAATCACCAATACGCTGACCGTTGGCGTCGAAACCTTGAATATTTAAAGAGGTATATTGTGTATCATCATGCCCACGCCATACCACATTAAAGGCACCATCATTGCCGTTGGCAAAAACTTGAGGCTCTTTAAATATTTGATTTGTCCAGGTAGTACTTGGCTCATCAAGCTGAACCATTTCACCCACTGGCAGCCCCAGATTGTTAAAACGTTGGACGAAGACAGCATAATTATCACTACTATCAGCTTCACTTTCCCAAGCAATCACAAAATCGCCATCGGTTCCTATATTGGTAATACTTGGATTTGCATTGCGTAAGTCAACATTAGTAAACCCATCCAATGTGATAGCTTCAGTGCGCATTGCTGAGCCGTCTGCATTATAGGCTTTAATATATATGAGACTTTCTGTTCCGTTTGTTTCTTCCCACACTAATGCGAAATTACCACTGTCACCTAAAGCAACAACCTGCGGATTATAATCATTGTGCTTAGTGCCTTGTTGATCGACTTTAGTTGGTGAGTTTGATACAGGCTCACCTTCGGCGTCAAAGCGTTGGAAGTATGTTTCAGAACGATTCACACTAGTGTAGTTACTCCATACCAATACATAACTACCATCAGTGCCAACTTCGGTTACTGTGGATGTAGCCTGATTGTAATCTGGGTTTCTTGAATCTGCTTGATAGGAAACAACATCAGCTGACGAGCCATCGTTATTAAATTTCTGAGTATAAACGTGACGTTTGCCACCTGATGTCCCAACCCAAGTAACCACATAACTACCGTCATTACCAACTTCGGTAATATCAGGCTTGAATTCGCTACCTAGTGGTGCTCCTGCTGGCTCTAGGCGTGTAGCAGAGCCAGACGGTTCGCCGTTACTATCAAATTCCTGTAAGAAATGATAATAATTGCCACCAACATTGCCATACCACACCATGACATATTCGCCATTGTCGCCAATCGACGTAATTTGCTGGTATTTGTCGGCAGCATTGGTTGGACCCGATTCGAATTTATGTCGCTCATGGCCTGAAATCGTCCCGTCAGCGTTAAATTGCTGCGTGAAAATCGAGTAATCACTGCCTTGCGAGGTGTGTTCTTTACCTTGCCAGCTCACCACAAATTCACCGCTGTCACCGAGAGCAGTAATCCGTGGCAAGTTATCCTCATCGTCAAGTCCAACAGTATCCATTAGGACAACGCTGCTAATCGCATCACCTTCACTATTAAACATTTGAACTGCAATAGAGTCTTTTGTTTGACCATTAGCAATCACTTGCCAAGTCATAGCAAAATCACCATTTTCATTCAAGACTTCGATTTGTTGACGCTTGCCCACGATGCCTTGATAAGCTATCTCTTGGCCATAACTGACGTTACCCGTGTAATTCGTCGCGCTTAATAAGTTGGACACATCTTCCAAAGCACCAAAGGTATCATCGACTGCTACTGGCGCATGGTTGACATGCATTACGTTCAAACTAATGGTTTGTGGGACAATAGCACCAGCTTCATCAATAGCAGTAATCGTAATACTTTCTATTCCAGAAAAATTCGTGTTTGGTGTATATATTACTTCTCCATTCGCGTTAATACTCACGGTACCATTTTGTGCAGAAGCATTAGTTGCATCGAGATCTAAATCTCCGTCAATATCTGTAATTGTCGCAATCACGATAGATTGAACAGAATTCTCAACCTGAGTCTCGACTTGTGTAATGACAGGAAGATCATTAGTACCAGCCACAACAAAGCTCGCAGTTGCATTGTCGCTAGCATCACCATCACTAATTGAATAGGTAAAACTCAATGCGAGTTCTTCACCTTGCGCCATAGAATTAAGTGATACATCAGGCGTAAATACCACCTTGCCATCGACCACACTAATGTGCCCTGCCAACATTCCATTGACGTCTAGCACTTCAACGCTGTTAATAACATTAGTTAACTCAGTTCCATTTAAATGAGTAATAGTGAGCGCATCTCCATCTGCGTCACTATCATTCGCTAATACATCAATCGTTAATGCGCTATCTTCATCAGTAGTAATATTCGAGGTGTAATCATCACCCGTTTTAATAACGACATTATCAATTAATAAGTCTTCATTGTTAGCATTCGTAGATGCTTCAAAAGCCAATTTCACGCGCCCTTGTGCATCTAAAGTGACTGCGATGTCATTATATTGATGCCAATTTCCATTGGTATACGAATCATCAATCTCTTTAACATCATTAAAATACACTTTGATGTCATCTGCTCCACCATCCCAATTTTTATTCCCTTTAGCCCTAAAGGAAATGGTCACTGTTTCACCAGCGTGTTCAGGTCCAAAATCGAAGACTTTCGACGATGTTGTGCCATTTTCGACTTTTAAACGTCCTGAGTTAAGCTTTTGATTTTGCCAACCTGTTGTGCCACTTCCGAATGTTTCTTCTACTAATACCTGCGTTGAAGAAACAACAACAGTGTCATCATCAACAGCAACAGGCGCATTATTTTCATAGATTTCAACAGTCACTGTTTGAGCATGTGAAATAGCGTTGCCAGCAACATCACTACCATTCGCCTGAATACTAAACTCATTGTCTGCGATGATATCATCGGTGCTAACATTCTCAATTGACCAGCTGTTACCGTCACTTGAAATCACACCGCTATACTGGGTGCCATTTATCGTGGTGGTAACAGAATCGCCAGTAGCAAACTCTCCGCTTGCACTGCCTGTAATAGTAATTTGTGTGCCGACTTCATCTTTATCGATAATGTTATTGTCAGTGACAGGATCAACGCTGATAGCCCCCACCCCTTGCGTATCGATAGTAATACTTAACGGAGCACTTTTTTCATTGTTACTACTATCTGTTGCCGTAACCACAACTGTGTGCTCACCATCATCTAATGTAGTTGCTGAGATGATTGTATATGTGCCATCTCCTTGAACAACACCGCGACCTATTTCAGTGCCATCGATAGTTAGCACTATAGTGGCACCGATCTCGCCGTTGCCTGCAAAGATAGGTTTGTTTTGAGAAGTTATACCATCGCTATCAGACTCACCAGTGTCTGAGCTACTGGCTATCTCGATTGTTGGTGCGACCATCTCATCAAGTGTGATAACAACAGGCTGTTGAGTAAATAAATCACCGTCACTAACTTGAACTGTTAATGATAAGGTAGTGATATTTCCCGCATTGTCATTTAGCGCATCGATTCCCGCTTGGGTCAGTGTTATTTCGCCACTATCAGAATCGATGGTGACATAACCTAACTCGTTACCTTGAGTGATTGAGAACGTTAACTCATCAGTATCAGGATCTATTGCAATTATGCGAGCAACAATTTGATTTAACTGCGCAGTTTCTTCTACTGCTGTAAATGACTCGACCTCTGTGATCACAGGTGCTTCATTAATATCGCTAACAGTAATCACAAAGTTTTTGGTGGCTGAGCTTTGATCTTCAGAGGTTGCTATTACCGTAATATCGTGAGATTGCTGTGTTTCAAAATTCAGGTTACCAACAACAGTTACAACACCGGAGTTTGCATCAATCGCAAAGAGCCCAGCCGCTATGTCTGCATCGGATAATTTGTAAGTAACTTCGTCGCCATTATCAAGATCGTTAGCGAATGCAGTGATCCCAGCTTCACTGCCCACGGTCGCGTTTTCTACGATAATATTCGCTGCGGTGTTTTTATCTTCAATTGCACTGACAGCATTATCAGTATCGCCTTGTGTTCCTTCACCGCCGATACCTTTCTCGTTATTATGAATGACGACTGTCACTTGTTGAGTCGATGTTGAGCCATCTTCCGATGTTGCAACCATCGTAATTGCTTCAAAGTTTTCCTTTTCAAAATCTAAATTACCCGCAACAGTAATTTCACCTGTGTTTTCATCGACGACAAATTTTTCACGGCCTTGTTCATCGACACCAACATTAATCAGGCTATATGTGACCTTATCTCCGTCCGGATCGTCGGCAAATGCAGTCAACCCTACATAGGTACCAATAGTCGCATTTTCAGATACGAGACTCACAATAACGTCATCACTATCGCGTACTTGATCAACGGCTCTATCTGTGTCGCCGCTTGTTCCTTCGCCACCTAGCCCATTTTCATTATTATCTACTTCAATAGTAAAGGTGTGGGTTGACGTACTGCTATCTTTAGAAGTTGCTAATACTTTTAACTGGTATGTATCTTGAGTTTCATAATTTAAATTACCTGTAACGGTAATCACACCGGTCGATGCATCGATAACAAATGGTCCCGCATCACCAACGATGCTATAAGCGACATCATCGCGTCTATCACTATCATCGGCAAATGCCGTAATGCCAACTTTGGTTCCGGCAATAGCATTTTCAGATACTTTGCCAATCGTATTATCACTATCGGTAATTGCTGACACAGCATTATCGGTATCACCTGTTGTTCCAGTTCCTCCTATCCCTTGTTCATTGTTGTGAATAACAATTATTACTTGCTGTGTCGATGTTGAACCATCTTCGGATGTTGCCACCATAGTAATTTCTTCGAGATTTTCCTTTTCGAAGTCCAAATTACCTGCAACAGTTATTTCCCCTGTATCTGCATCGACGGCAAACTTAGCACGCCCTTGCTCATCAATACCCACATCGATAAGGCTATAAGTCACTTTATCGCCATCAGCATCTTCGGCGAATGCCGTCATACCAACGTAAGTACCAATCGGTGCATTCTCAGATACCAAACTCGCTATCACATCGTCCGAGTCATGCACTTGAGTTACAGCATTATCAGTATCACCAGTTGTACCCTCTCCACCATTACCGTCATTATTATCACCAATATCTATGGTAAAGACTTTAGTACTGGTTGAGCCATCTTCCGAGTTTGCTTGTACGGTAATCTTGTGACTCTTGTCTGTTTCGTAATCAACGTTGCCAACGAGAGTGACTACACCGGACGTCGCATCGATAGCGAATAAACCGCCATCATTGTCTGCAAGACTGTACGTCACTTCATCATCAGGATCTTCAGCAAATGCGGTTATGCCAACTTCAGTACCGACAACTGCATTTTCAGAGAGTTTGTGGTTGTCACTGTCTCCGCTAGCATCTTCGTCACTAATTGCCCCTACCTCAGGACCATTAACAACGGTAATATTCAACGCACCACGCGCTCCTGTATTAGTGTAATAATGAATTTGAGGAACATTACCAGAGTAATTTTCTTCTGGCACGAAAGTATAGCTACCATCACTATTTAAGGTAAAAGTACCCACATTTTCGATAGTACCTGTATTGCCCGCTTGATATATCGTAGTATCACCCGGCAGAATAAACGTTTCGATAATTAGCGTATTATCGACATCACTATCGTTTGTTAAAACATTGCCATTTAACGTTTCATTTTCTTGTGTCGTCACAAGATCATCAACAATGACACTTGCATCGTCTGCGCCTATTACGTTAAAGGTCACAGTCGCTGTTGAATCTGTATCTGAGTTATTTTCGCTATCGCGAATTGTATATTCAAACGAAATACTTAATTTTTCGCCTTCAGCTAAACGGGCAAGGCTAGCTCCTGGTGTGAATACGATTTCATTTGACTCTATTCTTGCTGTACCAACGAGTTCACCACCCTGGAATATATCGATCTCTTGACCCGAAGTTGCATCTTGATCGGCAATTTTCCAAATTGAAATTTGGTCTCCCGTGTCTTGGTCAAAATCATTAGCGAGAACATTTAGTTTATAAACGCCTGGGCTAGCAGGATTTTCTTGAATCTTAACGCCATTCTCATCAAACGACTGAGTATAAATTGCAACATTTCCATCTTTATCTAAGCTCGGCCAAGTAACAACGTAAGCTCCGTCAGTTCCAACAGCTGTTGTATCAGGAATTAAGTTAATAACACGACTAGCATCATAACTTTCGACTAATATCACACCGTTCGTTTCAGGACTCGGAGAGGTATCTATTGTACCATCTGCATTAAATTTTTGTGTAAAGACAAACGTTTGACCGGGTATATAGTTAAAGAAGCCCTCCAATCGGTCACCGACTACCTCACCAATCCAAGTCACTACAAATCCACCATCATCTAACGGTGTAATTGTTGGCCATTCATTACCAGATTGCATAAATGGCGCTTGTAATTGAGTTGGCGAAGTTGCTCCTAAGTCACCATTTGGACCAACAAACTGAACAAACGATTTTGCTGACGTATTGATATCACTAAGACCAACTGTCCACGTAATTGCGTAAGCACCTGAATCACCTAATGCAACAACATTAGCATCCGCACGAGCGAGTTCAGGGTAGTCATCCGATAACTCTTGAATCCCGGAAGCATGAGGCGAACCGTCAGCATTAAAACGTTGCACAAAGTGTTTTGAGTATACTTCGTTACCAAAACTCCCCTGAGTACTACTCCACACTACAACGTAGGAGCCATCATTACCGATAGAGGCTATTTGAGTACCATTTTCATTTATCGTTGTACTATCTGGTGTCTCCAGTTTATTAAGACTAAGTTTGCCAAGGCTTGCGTCAAAAGTTTGAACATAGCCCGAAGTATCGCCCTCGAGATCAGTGCCTATATAACCAATTGCAAATGAACCATCGTCGCCCAGCGCTGTAACGGACGTTGTAAAATCATCCATTGCAAGATTGCCAGCAACTTCAAGCTTTTGAATGCCGGGGGCATAAATCTCACCATTAATATCAAACTTCGCGTAACTTACAGAGTGATCTCCTTGCTCATCTTCACCGGTCCAGACCACAACGAAATCGCCATTGTTGCCAACACTAGTAATTCGAGGCAGACGATCTTCTCCAGATGTGTTATCAAAAGCTTCTAATTTCTGTGTTCCATTCGGTGAATGATTTAATGTTCCATCTGCGTTAAACAGTTGCAAATAAATAGAGAAATCACCACTTTCTGGTTCTTCCCCCATCCAAGTTACTGCAAATGCACCGGAATCGCCTATTGCAGATATCGCCGGATGATAATTTTGTCCGTCAACATTTCCAGTAGCTTGGAGCTTTATCATTCCACCTGTAGCAGGATTAACCGCAGTATTAGGTGAACCATCAGCATTAAAGCTTTGCACGTAAATAGAAGCATCATTGTCGCTATTATCCGTGCGCCATACGCTTGCAAATCGCCCATCAGTTCCAACTGACACAGTACTAACACTATTGCTATACCCGTCGAGTGCATCAAACGCCTGAAACTTTTGAACTCCTCGATTCTCGTCAATTTTTGCAATTAACTGGAAGTCAGCAAAGTTATCATTAGTCGCTACAGGGCTTTCATTCACATCAGTGACATTAATCGTAAAGCTATCGCTTGACGTTGAGCCATCGGTTGATGTAGCAATCACAGTCACTGTGTGTGATGGCGCAGTTTCATGGTCAAGGGCGCCAGCAACCGTTACAACACCACTAGTGGCATCAATCGCAAATAAACCAGCAGCTTCATCAGCCGCTGACAGTGCGTATGTCACGCTGTCATCTTCATCTTGGTCTGTGGCTAGTGCGGTAATACCAACGGTTGTTCCGACCGTTGCGTTTTCTGCCACGCTGTCAGCCGCAGTGTTGCTATCGGTGAGCGTGCCAATAGCTTCGTTTACGTCAGTGACATTAATGGTAAAGCTATCGCTTACCGTTGAGCCATCTGTTGAGGTGGCAATCACGGTTACTGTGTGTTGCGGCGCGGTTTCATGGTCAAGCGCGCCAGCAACCGTTACAACACCACTAGTGGCATCAATCGCAAATAAACCAGCAGCTTGGTCAGCCGCTGACAGTGCGTATGTCACGCTGTCATCTTCATCTTGGTCTGTCGCAAGCGCGGTAATGCCAACGGTTGTGCCTGCAGCAGCATTTTCAGCAACCGTGTTAGCGTCATCGTTGTCATCCTTAAGCTCACTAATCGCTTCATTAACATCAGTGACATTAATGGTAAAGCTATTGCTTGACGTTGAGCCATCGGCTGATGTGGCTATCACTGTAATGCTGTGTGAACTTGCATCTTCGTGGTCAAGTGAGCCAGCAATGGTCACCACACCAGTGGTTGCATCAATCGCAAATAAACCAGCAGCTTGGTCAGCTGCTGACAGTGCGTATGTCACGCTGTCATCTTCATCTTGGTCTGTAGCAAGCGCGGTAATGCCAACGGTTGTGCCTGCAGCAGCATTTTCAGCAACTGTGTTGGCGTCATCGTTGTCATCCTTAAGCTCACTAATCGCTTCATTAACATCAGTGACATTAATGGTAAAGCTATTGCTTGACGTTGAGCCATCGGCTGATGTGGCTATCACTGTAATGCTGTGTGAACTTGCATCTTCGTGGTCAAGTGAGCCAGCAACCGTTACAACACCACTAATGGCATCAATCGCAAATAAACCAGCAGCTTGGTCAGCCGCTGTCAGTGCGTATGTCACGCTGTCATCTTCATCTTGGTCTGTCGCAAGCGCGGTAATACCAACCGTTGTGCCAGCAGCGGCGTTTTCCGCAACCGTGTTAGCGTCATCGTTATTATCTTTAAGCTCACTAATCGCTTCATTTACGTCAGTGACATTAATCGTGAAGCTATCACTTGAGGTTGAGCCATCGGCTGATGTCGCTATCACTGTAATGCTGTGTGAACTTGCATCTTCGTGGTCAAGTGAGCCAGCAACGGTCACCACACCAGTGGTTGCATCAATAGCAAATAAACCAGCGGTTTGGTCAGCCGCTGACAGTGCATAAGACACAGTGTCTGTGGCATCTTCATCAGTCGCTAAGGCCGTGATACCAACCGTTGTGCTAGCTGCTGCATTTTCAGCAACACTGTTGGCATCATCGTTATCATCTTCAAGCGCGCTAATCGCTTCATTCACGTCAGTGACATTAATGGTGAAGCTATTGCTTGACGTTGAACCATCGGCTGATGTGGCTATCACTGTAATGCTGTGTGAACTTGCATCTTCGTGGTCAAGTGAGCCAGCAACGGTCACCACACCAGTGGTTGCATCAATAGCAAATAAACCAGCAGCTTGGTCAGCTGCTGACAGTGCGTATGTCACGCTATCATCTTCATCTTGGTCTGTCGCAAGTGCGGTAATACCAACGGTTGTTCCGACCGTTGCGTTTTCTGCCACGCTGTCAGCCGCAGTGTTGCTATCGGTGAGCGTGCCAATAGCTTCGTTTACGTCAGTGACATTAATCGTGAAGCTATCACTTGAGGTTGAGCCATCGGCTGATGTGGCTATCACTGTAATGCTGTGTGAACTTGCATCTTCGTGGTCAAGTGAGCCAGCAATGGTCACCACACCAGTGGTTGCATCAATAGCAAATAAACCAGCAGCTTGGTCAGCTGCTGACAGTGCATAAGACACAGTGTCTGTGGCATCTTCATCAGTCGCTAAGGCTGTGATACCAACCGTTGTGCCAGCTGCTGCGTTTTCAGCAACCGTGTTGGCATCATCGTTATTATCCTTAAGCTCACTAATCGCTTCATTAACATCAGTGACATTAATCGTGAAGCTATCACTTGAGGTTGAGCCATCGGCTGATGTCGCTATCACTGTAATGTTGTGTGAACTTGCATCTTCGTGGTCAAGTGAGCCTTTAACTGTTACGACACCAGTGGTTGCATCAATAGCAAATAAACCAGCGGTTTGGTCAGCCGCTGACAGTGCATAAGACACAGTGTCTGTGGCATCTTCATCAGTCGCTAAGGCCGTGATACCAACCGTTGTGCCAGCTGCTGCATTTTCAGCAACACTGTTGGCATCATCGTTATCATCTTCAAGCGCGCTAATCGCTTCATTCACGTCAGTGACATTAATGGTGAAGCTATTGCTTGACGTTGAACCATCGGCTGATGTGGCTATCACTGTAATGCTGTGTGAACTTGCATCTTCGTGGTCAAGTGAGCCAGCAACGGTCACCACACCAGTGGTTGCATCAATAGCAAATAAACCAGCAGCTTGGTCAGCTGCTGACAGTGCGTATGTCACGCTGTCATCTTCATCTTGGTCTGTCGCAAGTGCGGTAATGCCAACGGTTGTGCCTGCAGCAGCATTTTCAGCAACTGTGTTGGCGTCATCGTTATCATCCTTAAGCTCACTAATCGCTTCATTAACATCAGTGACATTAATGGTAAAGCTATCGCTTGAGGTTGAGCCATCGGCTGATGTGGCTATCACTGTAATGCTGTGTGAACTTGCATCTTCGTGGTCAAGTGAGCCAGCAACGGTCACCACACCAGTGGTTGCATCAATCGCAAATAAACCAGCAGCTTGGTCAGCCGCTGACAGTGCGTATGTCACGCTGTCATCTTCATCTTGGTCTGTAGCAAGCGCGGTAATACCAACAGTTGTGCCAGCAGCGGCGTTTTCCGCAACCGTGTTAGCGTCATCGTTATCATCTTTAAGCTCACTAATCGCTTCATTAACATCAGTGACATTAATGGTAAAGCTATCGCTTGAGGTTGAGCCATCGGCTGATGTCGCTATCACTGTAATGCTGTGTGAACTTGCATCTTCGTGGTCAAATGAGCCTTTAACTGTTACGACACCAGTGGTTGCATCAATAGCAAATAAACCAGCAGCTTGGTCAGCTGCTGACAGTGCGTATGTCACGCTATCATCTTGGTCTGTCGCAAGTGCGGTAATGCCAACGGTTGTGCCTGCAGCAGCATTTTCAGCAACTGTGTTGGCGTCATCGTTATCATCCTTAAGCTCACTAATCGCTTCATTAACATCAGTGACATTAATGGTAAAGCTATCGCTTGAGGTTGAGCCATCGGCTGATGTGGCTATCACTGTAATGCTGTGTGAACTTGCATCTTCGTGGTCAAGTGAGCCAGCAACGGTCACCACACCAGTGGTTGCATCAATAGCAAATAAACCAGCGGTTTGGTCAGCCGCTGACAGTGCGTAAGTCACGACATCTTCGTCATTTGCATCTTTTGCTAAGGCAGTGATCCCTACTTCTGATCCAACTTCGGCATCTTCGGCGACATTATTCGCATCATCATTTTCGTCTATTAACGGACCAACATCTTGGTTAATGGCAATGGTAAAGGTTTCACTTGAGCTTGATTTGTCCGTCGATGTTGCAACAACAATCACATCCAGTGACGTCGCATCGGTGCTAAAGCCATCTGCCACACGAATCACGCCTGAGCTTGCATCGATGCTAAATAAGTCTTTGTTAACGCCGCTTAGGCTGTACGTCACCGTATCACCAGTATCGGTATCTTCGGCAAATGCAGTAATACCCACCAACGTGTCTTTAGCTGCATCATGCTCTATCGTCACCACTGAGGTATCGATATCCGTAATGGCTGATACATCGGTATCAGTATCACCCGAGGTGCCTTCGCCGCCGCGACCTTCTTCGTTGTTACCAACACTGATAGTGAAGGTATTACTTGAGGTTGAACCGTCCTCTGAGGTCGCAATAATCGTAATATCGTGCGATTGCGCTGTTTCATAATTCAGACCACGCTCGGCTTTAATCGTCACTATGCCGCTTGTTGCATCAATCGCAAACAGTTGGTTGG